>JAFWDW010000173.1 GCA_017515965.1 Lachnospiraceae bacterium | reverse complement strand
TATCAACGAGAAAGAGCATACCCAGATCGATATAGAAAAGCTTCAGGAGAAGCTCGGCTGTCCGGTTATCAAGACCGTCTCCACGGCGAGCGGCCATGATGATCTGCATCAGGTCATCGACGCGGCTATCGCATTAAACGGTAATGGACAGAAAGCTCCCTACTTGCAGGCTGACATTGATCTTCACGACAAGAATGCAGTTGATGCGGAAGACCGCAAGCGTTTTGCTTTCGCCAATGACATTGTGAAAGAGGTTGAAGTCAGGGAGATCGCTTCCAGCGAGACGACCGGCACAGATAAGCTCGATGCGGTTTTGACAAACCCGGTTGCCGGTATTCTGATCTTTGCGGGCGTGATGTATTTAGTGTTCACGATCTCCCAGGCGAAACTCGGGCCGTGGATCGCAGATTATCTGACCGGCTGGATCGGTACATTCCAGGAATTTGTTGCGGGCAAGCTTGCCAGCGCGCCGCCGGTTCTCCAGACGATCATCGCAGACGGTATCATCGGCGGTGTCGGCGCGGTTGTCGGATTCCTGCCACTGGTCATGGTCATGTATTTCCTGATCGCGCTGCTCGAAGACTGTGGTTATATGGCGCGTGTCAGTGCCGTGCTTGACCCGATCTTTAAGCGTGTCGGTCTTTCCGGAAAGTCGGTTATTCCGATCGTTATCGGTACCGGCTGCGGTATCCCGGCGATCATGGCCTGCCGTACGATCCGCGACGAGCGTGAGAGACGTGCTACATCGATGCTGACGACCTTTATCCCCTGTGGCGCGAAGATCCCGGTCATCGCGCTGTTCGCAGGTGCTTTCTTCTCGGGAGCAAGCTGGGTCAGCTTCACGAGCTATTTCCTCGGCCTGGTACTGATCTTCCTCGGCGCATTGCTGGTGAAGGCAGTTACAGGTTATAAATACAGAAAATCATTCTTTATCATTGAATTCCCGAAGTGGAAGCTCCCAAGCATCAAGCGTGCGTTCTTCTCGATGCTGGAGAGAGCAAAAGCCTATATCATCAAAGCAGCTACGATTATCCTTGTCTGCAATCTTGTGGTACAATTGATGCAGACATATAACTGGCATTTCCAGGTTGTCGAAGAAGGTGCGGAAAGCACATCGATCCTCGCTTCGATTGCGACACCGTTCGCATTTCTTCTGATCCCTCTTGGATTTGGAGCATGGCAGCTGGCAGCGGCAGCTGTGACAGGCTTTATTGCAAAAGAGAACGTTGTCGGCACACTGGCGGTCGTCTTTGCACTGACCAAATTTATCGATACGGAAGAGCTTGCCATGACAGGCGGCGCCAACACTGTTGCAGCTACGATGGGACTGACAAGCGTGACAGCCCTTGCCTATCTGTTCTTTAACCTGTACACACCGCCGTGTTTCGCGGCGATCGGAGCGATGAACTCAGAGATGCGCAGTAAAGGGTGGCTGTGGTGCGCGATCGGTCTGCAGCTGGCTACCGGTTATACGATCGCATTCCTGGTCAATCAGTTTGGCACGCTCTTTACTGAGGGACATTTTGCGAGAGGTTTTGTACCCGGTTTGATTGCAATTCTGGTCATAGCCTTCATTATTGTCATGATTTCACGTAAGATTCGTGCGCACTTTGATGAGAAGTATGCGCTTCACGAACACAAAGTTGCAGATGCCGCATAAGGAGATGATATCATCATGAATGCAGCAACAGTGATAGCGATTATAGCGCTGATTCTGATCGTATTTTTTGCCGTGAGGTATATTTACAAAGAAAAGAAGAAGGGCAATAAGTGCATTGGCTGCCCGTACGCGGGAAGCTGCGGACATATGGGACATCCCGAACAGGACGAATAATAAAAAAGGGAACTGCTGCGATTGCGGCAGTTCCCTTTATCAAGACTTCTCGTTTTTATTGAATCCAGCTCTCATCGTCCGGATTGTCTCTGAACTGCAGAAGACGGGTCACGTCCTCCGGGCGAATATAGTTTTCTTCAGCCGCTACTTTCGCGACCACATCAAAATAAGTCAAACTGACATTTTTCACATGAGCTTCGGCCAGCCGGTCGATGCTTTTTTTCATGCCATAAGTGAAAATGCTGGCGATGCCGAGTACTTCAGCGCCCGCCTCACGCAGGATATTCACCACATCGATACAGGAGCCGCCGGTCGAGATCAGATCTTCCACAACCACGACTTTCTGGCCGGGCTTTAAGGAACCCTCGATCTGATTCTTACGGCCGTGGTCTTTGCTGCCGCTGCGCACGTAGCCCATCGGAAGGCCGGTGATATGACCGACGATCGCAGCGTGGGCGATACCGGCCGTTGCGGTTCCCATCAGAACTTCCACGTCCGGGTAATGCTCTTTGATCAGAGCCGCCAGGCCGTTCTCGATGTCATTTCTGACCTCAGGCGCTGTCAGCGTCAGGCGGTTATCGCAGTAGATCGGGCTTTTGATGCCGCTGGCCAGTGTGAACGGTTCTTCCGGACGGAAGAATACGGCTTTGATCTTCAGTAAATCTTTTGCAATGACTGTGCTGATATCTGTACTCATACTGTTTCTCCTAAAAAATCTGTTAAAGCCTGCCGATATGCTGCGACCGGGTCCACGGCGCCGGTGATAGAGCGCCCTACAACGATGTAATCAGAGCCAAGATCCCTCGCGTCAGCCGGGGTCGTTACACGCTTCTGATCACCCTTTGAGTCGGTGGCAAAACGGATGCCCGGTGTGACGGTGAGGAAATCCT
>JAFWDW010000172.1 GCA_017515965.1 Lachnospiraceae bacterium | reverse complement strand
CTGGTTTCGGGGGATAGCGTCCAAGATTTTGACCGCCATACCCCTAAGCGCGTCACGCTTTACCAAATGCGCGACTGCATTCCAAGATCGTTCTCGCCGTTTGTTCCATCACCGCGCGTGCGGTTGCACTGCCTGTGGGAAGCTGCTATGTTCGACAGGTCAAGCTCAAGGCTCGGATCTTTCGACACCGGGATCACATGATCGCCTTCCCAAGAGTCGGGAGTGCTTGACGGAGGCACAACATAATTGATGGGCTGTTTGCACCACCAGCAGGGAGCCTGCTTCTTCCTGTCCCTCTCGTATGCCATCTTCCGCACCCGCCTCCATGCGCTCGATCTGTCCATTCTTCCTCCAAAACAAAAAGGCTGCCAAGTGAGAAGGTATACGCTGAGCGTATATGTTCGCACTTGACAGCCTCAATATTCCACTGTTAGTTGTGGGACATTCCTGTCCAACTGCATTGTATCAACAAAAATGGTAAATTGTCAATACAATTTTTGAACACCGTTTCAAATATCGTCTGTCGGGATCTTCACAACCTTGATGACAATGCCGTGTTCCTTGAGCATGAGCTTTTTCTTGATCTTGAACTCCCTGGTCTCAACGCCCTTGGCATCCTCCACAACAGTCTCCCCGTTCTTCTGGTATACAAAATCAGCGTAGTACGAGCACTCTTTTTCGAGGAGCTTTCCCGGTTTCGGTTCGCCTTTATGTGGTCCACTCCGGTATGTTTCCGTGCTTACTGCATACTGTGACGGAATGAGTATGTATTTCTTTTGTCGTTCGAGGTTCTGTATCTCCCCGGCCTTTTCCGCGATCTGTAGGTATGCCCACCGTCTTTTTTCAAGTACCGAGTCGAATACTTCACCATCGGCGCTCTTTGCCTTGTTCGCATTGTATTTTGATCGTCTGTAGAAGTTGTACATGTTCACTCCTCAATCTTTTTCCGCCAGTTGCTTGTATGGTCTCCGTCCCATTTGCACATACAGTTCCATCCGCAGAAGTATCGCGTTGTGTAATCGGTCTTTTTCGGAGACTTCTTGTATTTCGATCGCTTATATGCATAATACTTTATGTTTTCGATGCGGATCAGCGTTCCGCATCTTTCACAGACTCGTTTGAATATCTTTGCGTGCCATCCTGTTTCAACGCCTGACATCCTCCTTCGCAGTCTTCTCGATCTGCTTCTTCATCTGTTCAACTCTTTTATACAGACCGTGAATGCTTGTCTTGTATTCTTCGGCTATAGCCTTGACGGTCTTGCCGTTCTTGAAGTACTCCTCTCGGAGCAGATAGTCCGGTATGATGATACTTGATGTCGCCTTTGCCGGTTTATCCTGTTGCACCGGTGCAACTTTCGTCTCTTTGGTATCCTGCTGCCTCTTGGCTTCTTCCTGAGGATCCTCTTCAGGTTCGACTTTCCTGAAGGCCGGATCGGGAGTTTCCAGCTCTAAGTCCGGGATATTTTTCAAGGTTTTGGCCGCGATCTCCTTTACGGTATCAATCTGCATCTTGATAAATGCTTCCGGAGCTGATGCGTTGCCAAGCCACAGCCCATCTATGCATATGCCGCATTTTTCTTCTTCAGCTCCGCTGTCAACGAAGATATTCACATTTGCCTTTCCGGGCTTCGACAGTTCTTCTTCGACCGCCATTGCGAAGGTTGCTTGTGCTATTATGTCATGCAGTTTTTTTTACATACTGGTTGCCCTTGTGAAGAGCATCCAACAATTCAATGTCGTTCACCATTTCACCTCCTGCCTGCGTCCCCGATCAGAGACGCAGGCTCTCAAATTTGTGATATATTATATTCCTTGTGCACTTTATTATTCTTCCCGCTTTTCCTTGCAGGCATATACCCGGGCCTGTTCAAGCCGGAACTGGTTGTCGCATTCGGCGCTCATGTTGTTCAGCTCCTCCATGAACTCCTGTGACAGGATCGTGCATGGCATGATCACCGCCAGTGTAGTGAAGCCATCCTTTGCGACAATGTAGTAAAACCTTTTGAATCCGTCATCATACAGCCTTGTCTTCAGTGTGAAGTATTGTGACTGCATTTCTTCTCTGAGCGGTGTCAGATATACATCCTCAAAGAACAGGATCTCGCCGTCCTTAGTTCTCAGGCTGGTGTAGCTCTTGCCCAGATAGGAGAGCTGAATCGCGGTCTCGCTTGTATCCTGTTCGGATGCAGGCTGGCCGTCGGAGAGGTCATATCCGTGTATGTCTTCATTGGCGCTGTACTGTTCCTCGATGATGTTGATCTTGTCGAGCTGCTTTTCAGTCAGGCTCAGGAGAGCTTTTATCTGTCCCTTGCCGGATACCGGCGGAATGATCCCGCATCTGTATAATGCTGCATGGCCTGCCCCGATGACCATCTCGCCGCCAACAGTTTCATGTGTGAATACCTGTATAGAGTGTTTCTTCCTCACAACTCCGGATAGTGCTGATAATTTCATTTTGTTCCCATCCTTTCCTTGTAGCTCTCACCAATTTCTTCGAGCCGTTTCTTCAGCTGGGTGACTGCCAGCGTGGCTGCCTGATCGGGTGTATCTGCATCAATCTCACAGAGTGACAGTTCACATACGCCGGTACCGTTCCTTGCTCCGGAGATGGTCGCTCCATTCGGCATTGATATAGCTATCCGCCATTTCCCGTGCGGGGCTTTCTTGGATATGGTGCTCAGCCCGAGTTTTGTTGTCATCTGGAACAGTTCTTCAAATGCCGTCATCTTCATCTCCCTCACTTTCACCATTGCGGATCAGATAACATTTCAGAAGTTCATCTATGCTGTTCTTAAGAACCGCCACCGATTTGAACATGCTCAATAGGCCGTCGGTTGTAAACCCATCGCTGTAAGCCATATCAAAAACATCTTCAAATTCCTGCTTGGCCGAAATGATCTTCTTCTCCATTTTGCCGAAATCAATTTCCGGATCCTGCTGCCCTTCGGCGCCATCATTTGTAGCCTGTCCGTCTGTTGCACTACTGTTCGTCATTTTTTCGGGAACTTCCGTCGTATCTTTAGATTCTTCTTCAAGAATCATCCAGCCGATACTGTTCGGCGCGCTGACGAGTATGACTCCGTGATCGGTCGCTGCCTTTATGTCGCCTATGACATAACCGAGTACATCCGCGGTCTCTCCGGTATTGACATTGATAAGTCTGTCTCCGGCCTTTGCATCAGTGATACTGTTCAGCGGCCGTGTGCGATATTCTCTGATCGGAGTTTCTTCCGGAGGGTTCATGCCGACTTCTTCGTCGGGCTGTTGTGCCGGCG
>JAFWDW010000171.1 GCA_017515965.1 Lachnospiraceae bacterium | reverse complement strand
GCCAGTACACCGCCTACGATAACCGGGGTCCATCTGTGATGGTAAAATGAATAAGCGGCAAAAGAAGACTGCAGGTTAAATGAACACAGGAGATTAAAACCGAATGCATAAGTTGCAAGAAGGAAAAAGCAGAACAGGATCGAAAGCCAGCGGCGTCCCTTCACAACGCGCTGGATATAATAGGCCGGACCGCCGTAACAGCCGCCGTCAGTATCTCTTTGCTTAAAAACCTGCGCCAGTGTACTTTCGATAAAGGCGGAGGCAGCTCCGATGATGCACATCACCCACATCCAGAAGACTGCGCCCGGACCGCCAAGACAGATGGCTGTCGAGACACCGATGATATTGCCCGTTCCGACGCGTGATGCCGTTGAGACCATCAGCGCCTGAAAAGAGGAGACGTGCGCTTTATCCGCCGGTTTTTCCATGATGAGCCTGCAGGCTTCCCTCAGCTGTCTGAGTTGTACAAAGCGGGTTCGGAACGTAAAAATAAGCCCGGCCACAGCCATGATGATGACCAGAATCGGGAAGTACATCATATCATCGATCTTTGTCAGGACAGAAAGCATGATGATCTCCTTTGGCGCCATTTGGTTTCATCATTATAACATAATTCTAACAAAGGATTATGATGAGTTTACTGCAGTGTATTAAATGGAACGAAAAAGTAAGCGGACAAGGCGTCATAAAGGGTGCGTCTTTATTGCAAATGCAGCCTGTTTGTGCTAAAATTTTATAATAATTTTAGATTCATTGGGAATGATGATAAATCATACAGTATAGGAGGTGGAATGCTTGGCAAAAGAAGCAATTGATAAAATCCGCGAAGCGGAAATCAGTGCTGATGCGGCAGAAAGAGAAGCTGCTGCTAAAGCTGATCAGATGGGAAAAGATGCCGCCGCAAAAGCAGAATCGATCAGAGCTGAAGCTGTCAAAAAGGCTGAAGCTGCCAGAGCAGAAATGATCGAGGATGCAGACAAGCAGGCTCAAGCCATCATGAAAGAAGCCGAGGAAGAAGGTCTCAGGATGGTCGATGAAATGACCAGGACATCCGAAGCCCGCACCGGAGATGCTGTAAAAGGCGTGCTTTCTTTCTTGGAATTGTAGGAAGGAGGATTCGGTAGCCTATGGCCATTTTGCCAATGAAAAGAATTCTCATCTGCGGCATGAAGAAGGATCGCAAGGAAGTCCTTGAGTTCCTGCAGAGGCAGGGTGTAGTCGAAATCACCTCACCTGCAGCACAGGATGATGTCTTCACCAGTACAGACATGACTTCCTCCAGTGTGCAGTTTTCCAGGAGTGCCGACACATGCGAAGCGGCGCTGAAGGTGCTGAATGATCTGGCTCCGGCAAAAAGCGGACTGCTGGCTGATTACACGATCATTGATCGCGAAGAATATGAAAAGCGGGTTGCTTTGTGCGGCGAGACTATGAAAAAGGCCGATAAGATCGTCAGGCTGAACAAAGAGATTGCAGAGCTGACGGCAGAGATTCCGCGCCTTGAGATACAGAACGAAATCCTGGAGCCGTGGAAGAATCTCGACATTCCGCTCGATTATGAGGGGACTAAGAATACTAAGACTATTGCCGGAACGCTGGCCGGGAAGCAGACACTGGCCGAGATATACAGGCAGATCAGCGAGCTCGCTCCCGAAGCCGATGCGTATGACGTGGAGATAGTCAGTACGAGTCATGACGATCCGGAGATGACATGTATTCTGGTTATCGTTCACAAGGATCAGGCGGATCTTATAGAGGATGCGCTGTGGCACATGGATTTTTCCAAAGCGCCGCTGTCATCTCTCAATCCGGCAGAAGAGATCGTTTCTTACAACAAACAAATCGAAGAAGACAAAAAACAGATCGAAGAAGCTCGTGAAGCCATTATCGCAATGGCGGACGAGAGAGAGCATATCAGATTTACGCACGATTACTATGCGATGCGTGCAGACAAATACGATGCGCTCAGCCGCCTGGCACAGACTGAGAGGACTTTTATCCTCAGCGGTTATCTCGCCAAGCGCGATGTTCCCAAGATTGAACCCAAGTTAAGTGAAATGGATGTGCTGGTTGAAGTCAGTGATCCTGAGCCCGGTGAAGATGTACCGGTCAAGCTGCGCAACAATGCGTTTACATCTCCGATGGAATCGGTCGTTGCCAATTACAGCATGCCGAACACCAGAGAGATAGATCCGTCCGCGGTGATGGCCATATTCTATTATGTGTTCTTCGGACTGATGCTGTCTGATGCGGCCTACGGTTTGATCATCACGATCGCATGCGCTGTCTGTCTGACCAAGTACAAGAACATGGCAGCAGGCATGAAGAAGTTTATGAAGATGTTCCTGTACTGCGGCATCTCGACTACAATCTGGGGATTCCTGTTCGGCGGGTTCTTCGGCGATGCAGTCAATGTGATCGCAACAACATTCTTTAACCGTCCGGACATTAAGCTCCCGGCACTGTGGTTCGAGCCGGTGGCTTCTCCGATGAAGCTTCTGGTTTATGCGTTTGTATTTGGTATTATCCATCTGTTCGTCGGTCTGGGGATCCAGATGTATGAGCAGATCAGGGACGGCGATATCAAGGGTGCGATCTATGATGTCGTCTTCTGGTATATGCTGGTCGGCGGACTGATCGTCTGTGTCATGACGGTTCCGATGTTGATGCAGGATATGTTCCAGTTATCTTTCGTCCTTCCGTTATCAGTGCGCAAGGTTTCACTGATCATTGCCCTTCTGGGCGCGATCGGCATCGTATTCACTGCCGGACGCGATTCCAAGAATTGGGTGAAACGTATCATGAAAGGGCTGTACGGCGTCTATGGCGTGAGCGGTTATCTGAGTGATATTCTTTCCTATTCACGTCTGCTGGCGCTGGGCCTGGCGACCGGTGTTATCGCGACTGTCTTTAATGCGATGGCTGCGATGGTAGCTAAAGGGAAGGGCATTGTCGGTGTCATCCTGTTCATCATTATCTTTGTGATCGGACATGCGATGAACCTGGCAATCAACGCGCTCGGCGCGTATGTTCACACTAACAGGCTCCAGTACGTGGAGTTCTTTGGCAAGTTTTATGAAGGAGGCGGACGGGAGCTCGATCCGCTTACCGAAAACACGAAGTATTACAGAGTTAAGGAGGCAAAGTAGTTATGGATAATCTGGGTATGGTATTTGGTCTTACGGGTGCGGCTATTGCAGCGTTATTCGCAGGCATCGGATCAGCAGTCGGAGTCGGCATCGCCGGCCAGGCAGCAGCTGGTGCCACGAGTGAAAAACCTGATCTGTTCGGTAAGGTTCTGGTTCTCCAGCTTCTTCCGGGTACGCAGGGCATTTACGGACTTCTGATTGCATTTATTACATTGTCCAGAATCGGTATCATGGGCGGACAGGCTCCGACCACAGTGCAGGGTCTTCTGTATCTGGCAGCATGCCTTCCGATGGGATTTGTCGGCTTAGGTTCCGGTATCCATCAGGGAAAAGCTTCTGTTGCAGCTATTAACCTGGTGTCGAAGAAAGAAGATCAGTTTGGTAAAGCCATGATCTTCCCGGCTATGGTTGAGACATACGCGATCCTTGCTCTTCTGATTTCAATTCTGTCGATCTTTGGTATTAAATAAGAATTACTGTACTTGTAAAGATCGATCGAGGCGAAGAAAGGAAGGAAGCATATGGGTAGCAATCATATGTCAGGACTAGACAAAATCATACAGGATATCAAAGCGCAGACGGACGCTAAGATCGATGAGCTCATGACTGCAGCCCGCGAGAAGGCTGATGCCGTGATCGCCAAGGCTCAGGAAGATTCTGATAAGACAGTGAAGGAAGCGCAGACAAAGGCCGAGCGTGAGAGCGCTCAGGTTGTCGAGCGTGCTCATTCTTCGGCTCAGCTGAAGCAGCAGAAGATGATCCTGAGCAAAAAGCAGGAGCTGATCGAGCAGGTGATGGGGAAAGCGAAAGAGACTATCTTGAGTCAGTCTGACAGCGATTATTTCGAAATGATCAAAAAGATGGTTTCCCGTTTTAAACTGCCTGAGCCCGGCGTCATCAGTTTTGCGAAGAGAGATCTGGACAGGCTTCCGTCCGGTCTGCAGGAAAGCATCAAGGAGGCTGTTGGTGCTGATGTTCAAGTATCTGATAAGCCGGCCGATATCGATGGCGGTTTCGTACTGAGCTACGGCGGCATCGAAGAAAACTGCTCAATCGATGCGATTTTCCGCAGTGAGAGAGAAGGCTTGCAGGATTGCATTTCCGATATTCTGTTTAAGAATTAGGAACGGGGGAATGGACAGTGTCTGATAATAAATATATTGATGCGGTCACCCGTATCCATATAAAAGAAAATGATCTGCTAAGCGCTGATTTCCTCGAGCAGTTGGTACAGGCGGCAGACTACGATGCATGTCTGCAGCTGCTCAGCGAAAAAGGCTGGGGCTGCGGCGGACAAAAAGACGGCCAGCTTGTCAGTGAAAACGTTAAGGAAATCATCAAGAGCGAAAGAGACAGAGCGTGGGATCTGATGCGCGAAGTGCTCCATGAGGATATCCGCAAGCTCGACATTTTTCTGATTCCGATTGATTATCACAATCTCAAAGCGGCGATCAAAGAGACCCGGGCTGAGCATGCATATGAAGATATATACATGGACCAGGGTGCTTTTCCCGCAGAAATGGTCAGAGAAGCCGTGCAGAAAAAGGAATTCGGAGCGCTGCCGGAGCGCATGGCCAAAGTCGGAGAAGAAGCGCTTGGGGTGTTTCTTCGCACCGGCGACGGGCAGCTTTGCGATGTCATGATCGACAAGGCAGCGGTCGAAGAGCTGGTTGCTACAGCTGATGAAACAGACAGTGACGCCCTTAAGGAGTATGCTGAACTGACAGCTGTATCGGCTAATATCAAAACAGCATTACGCGCTATGTTAACCGGCAAAGATCAGGAGTTCCTTGAAAAAGCATTGGCCGAGTGCAAGACGCTGAACAAGACGGCACTCATTAAGTCGGCGCTTGTCGGGATCGATGAAATGGTCGATTATCTGTCGGGAACTGCTTACGGGGACGGCAGTGCGGCGTTTGATAAATCGATGGCCGCGTTCGAACGATGGTGTGATAACCTTCTGATTGAACGCATGAAGATTCAGAAGTGGAATCCATTCGGGATCGATCCGTTAGTCGCCTATGTGCTGGCCTGCGAGAATGAGAGAAAATCAGTGCGGGTCATCCTGTCAGGTAAACAGAACGGCCTGCCGGAAGAGGTGATCAGAGAAAGGATAAGGGAAACGTATGCATAAGATAGCGGTTATGGGAGACAGAGACAGTATTTACGGTTTCGCCGCTCTCGGCATGGAACCGTTTCCGATCACGGACCCGACCGAAGCGGCGAAAAAGCTCCACCAGATTGCCGAGGAAAACTATGCTGTGGTCTATATGACTGAGGCACTCGGAAGCAATCTTCAAAAAGAGCTTGACCGTTACAGAGAGAGTGATCTTCCGGCGATCATCCTGATCCCGGGGACATCCGGCAATACGGGAGCCGGCATGGAACAGGTGAAGAAGTCAGTTGTACAGGCTGTTGGGTCTGATATCATATTTGGAGGAGACAATTAACTTATGAGTGTTAGTGTAGGAAAAATCAAAAAAGTAGCCGGCCCTCTGGTTATCGCTTCCGGCATGGGCGATGCGAACATGTCGGACGTGGTTCGCGTCAGCGAAGAGCGCCTGATCGGTGAGATCATCGAGATGCACGGAGACGAGGCGTCGGTACAGGTTTACGAGGAAACTTCAGGATTGAAGCCCGGTCAGCCTGTTGAGTCAACGGGCGCGCCCATGAGCGTTGAGCTCGGACCGGGACTCATCAGCAGTATCTATGACGGTATCCAGAGACCGCTCGCGAAGATTCTGGAAGCGACACAGAGCAATCTTCTTCCGCGTGGTGTCGAAGTACCCTCTCTGGACAGAGAAAAGAAATGGACATTTGTGCCGACCGCTGAGGTAGGTACAAAACTCATCGCCGGCGATATTATCGGTACTGTTCAGGAGACCGAGGTTGTCACACAGAAAATCATGGTGCCTTACGGTATTGCAGGCGAGCTCACCTCCATCACAGGCGGTGATTTCACTATTGAGGATGTGATCGCTCAGGTGACAAGCGATGACGGTACGGTGCATGACCTGAAGCTGATGCAGAAGTGGCCGGTCCGCCGCGGACGTCCGTATCAGAAGAAACTCAATCCGGATGTCCCACTGAAATCAGGTCAGCGTGTTATTGATACGCTTTTCCCGATTGCCAAGGGCGGTGTTGCGGCTATCCCGGGACCGTTTGGTTCAGGCAAGACAGTTGTTCAGCATCAGTTGGCGAAGTGGGCAGACGCTGACATCGTTGTCTACATTGGCTGTGGCGAGCGCGGCAATGAGATGACGGACGTTTTGAACGAGTTCCCGGAACTGCTCGACCCGAAATCAGGTAAGTCCCTGATGGAGAGAACAATCCTGATCGCGAATACATCCGATATGCCTGTGGCGGCCCGTGAGGCTTCTATCTACACAGGTATCACAATCGCCGAGTATTTCCGTGATATGGGCTACTCAGTAGCTCTGATGGCTGACTCGACATCCAGATGGGCTGAGGCTCAGCGTGAGATGTCCGGTCGTCTGGAAGAGATGCCCGGCGAGGAAGGTTATCCGGCATACCTGGGATCCCGTCTGGCGAGCTTCTATGAGCGCGCAGGCCGTGTCGTTTCGATAGGATCCGATGGACGTGAGGGTGCGCTTTCCGTTATCGGTGCCGTCTCACCTGCCGGCGGTGATATTTCCGAGCCGGTTACACAGGCGACGCTGCGTATCGTCAAGGTCTTCTGGAGTCTGGATTCCAACCTTGCTTACGCACGTCACTTCCCGGCGATTAACTGGCTGACCAGTTATTCACTGTATCAGGACAGTCTCGTGAATTGGTTCAACGAGAACACAAATGAGGACTGGGGCAATTTGCGCGGCCGTATGATGAGTCTCCTGCAAGATGAGGCCGAGCTCGATGAGATCGTTAAACTCGTCGGTATGGATGCCCTGTCTTCAGGCGACCGCCTTAAGCTTGAAGCAGCCCGTTCAATCCGTGAGGACTACCTCCATCAGGATGCCTTCCACGAGATTGATACATATTCATCTTCCGAGAAAATGCTTCTGCTGATGCGCCTGATCCTTGCTTTCTATGATCGGTCGCTTGAGGCCTTAAATGAGGGCGTTTCGATCGAGAAGATCGTCGCTCTTCCTATCCGCGAGGAGATCGGTCGTTTCAAGTATATACATGAAGACCAGATCGATGCAGAATTCAAGCGGATTGACGAGCAGCTTACATCGGAACTTTCGAAGTTGATTGAAGAAAAGGAGGAGTTCTGATATGGCTAAAGAATATCGCACAATACAAGAAGTTGCGGGTCCTCTGATGCTCGTTCAGGGCGTTGAGGATGTCGCATACAATGAGATGGCTGAGATCGAGCTGGCTAACGGCGAAGTCCGCCGTTGCAAAGTTCTTGAGATCAATGGCCCGAATGCACTGGTTCAGTTGTATGATGCTGCGACCGGTATTAATCTGGAGTCCAGTAAAGTCCGTTTCCTTGGCCGTACGATGGAACTCGGGGTCTCACCTGACATGCTGGCCCGTATCTTTAACGGCATGGGTGAGCCGATCGATGACGGCCCGGAGATTCTTCCGGAGAAGCGCCTTGATATTGACGGACTTCCGATGAACCCGTCAGCTCGTGCGTATCCGCAGGAATTCATCCAGACCGGAGTCTCCGCAATTGACGGATTGAACACACTGGTCCGCGGACAGAAGCTCCCGATCTTCTCAGGATCCGGTCTTCCGCATTCTCAACTTGCGGCACAGATCGCCCGTCAGGCGCGTGTCCGCGGCAAAGATGAGAAATTCGCCGTTGTCTTTGCAGCCATGGGTATCACATTCGATGAGGCGAACTTCTTCATGGAGAGTTTCCGTGAGACGGGCGCTATCGACCGAAGTGTGATGTTTATCAACCTCGCTAACGACCCGGCTGTCGAGCGTATCGCGACACCGCGTGTTGCATTGACCGCTGCTGAGTATCTGGCCTTCGAGCTTGACATGCACGTGCTTGTCATTCTGACAGATATCACAAACTACGCGGATGCGCTGCGTGAGGTCTCAGCAGCCCGTAAGGAAGTTCCGGGACGCCGCGGCTACCCGGGCTATATGTACACAGACCTTGCGACACTGTATGAACGTGCAGGACGCCAGAGAGGCAAGGTCGGATCGATCACCATGATCCCGATCCTCTCGATGCCTGAAGATGACAAGACCCATCCGATTCCTGACCTGACCGGTTATATCACAGAGGGTCAGATCATCCTGAGCCGTGATCTGTACCGCCGCGGCCTGCAGCCGCCGGTTGACGTGCTTCCGTCCCTGTCCCGTCTGAAGGATAAGGGTATCGGCGAAGGCAAGACGAGAGCCGATCACGCCAATACGATGAACCAATTGTTTGCGGCTTATGCCCGAGGCAAGGATTGTAAGGAACTTATGGTTATTCTCGGCGAAGCAGCCCTGACAGATATGGATAAGCTTTATGCGAAGTTTGCGGATGAATTTGAGCAGAAATATGTCTCGCAGGGATATATGACAGACCGCAGCATCGAGGAAACACTTTCGATCGGTTGGGAGTTGCTGCGCATCCTGCCGCGTTCCGAGCTGAGACGTATCAAAGATCAGTTCCTGGATGAGTATTACGAAGAGAAGTAAGAAGAAGGAGACGCCATGGCATCAACTTATGTGATCCCGACCCGTATGGAGCTCACCAGGCTTAAGAGAAAGCTGGTGACAGCACGGAGGGGACATAAACTCTTAAAAGATAAACGAGATGAGCTGATGAGGCAGTTCCTCGCACTTGTCAGAGAGAATCGTGCGCTGCGGGAGAGAGTCGAAGAGGCTATCAAAGCCGCCAATAAAAACTTTGTCTTAGCCCGCGCTACGATGTCTGATGAGGTGCTCACTACCGCTCTGATGGCACCCAAGCAGGAAATCAGACTGGAGACCACGACCAGAAATATCATGAGTGTGGATATTCCGGTCTTCAAAGTCGAAACCAGAACGGCTGATCCAAATGATATCTACTGCTATGGTTATGCGTTTACATCGACTGACTTGGACTATGCAGTCAAGTCGCTGGCAGATATACTGCCTGACCTGCTTCGTCTGGCTGAAGTCGAGAAAAGCTGTCAGCTGATGGCGGATGAGATCGAAGAGACCCGCCGCCGTGTTAACGCGCTTGAGCATGTTACGATACCTGATACAGAGGAGATGATCCACAGCATCACCATGAAGCTTGATGAGGCTGAGAGAAGCTCTCAGATCCGTCTGATGAAGGTGAAAGATATGATGCTTGAGAAAGAGCATCATTACAAGGAAAAGTTGGTGGAGCGCGCCGCTGAGAAAGGCGCCTGACGCTGATCTTGTTTGCAGAAAGACTAGGACATAAAGAGACTCCGCATTTTGCGGAGTCTCTTTTTTTGTGTTTTAATCAGATACTGTTTAGTCAACAGCGACCATTACAGAAGTTGCCTTGATGACAGCGTAGGCTTCTTTTCCGATCTCAAGACCGAGATTTTTAATAGAATCCATGGTGATGTCAGCAACCAGTTTATTGCCGTCTACGTCGATCGTCACGACGCCGTTAACAGCGCCTTCTTTAATGTCGACGACAGTCCCCTTTAACTGATTTCTTGCACTGATCTTCATTCTGTTTCCTCCTTGATGATACGTAAATGTTATTCTAAGAACTAATGGTTACTTCATGCTTTAGTATATCTGACACAACAGATCAAAATCGTTGTTCAATAAACAAAGCGTTTGTTTTTATCAACAACATGATGGTAATCCATCTATTGCTATAAGTCAAATTATGGATTATTATAATAAGCATAAGTATAACTAATGTATAAGGAGATGCAAAATGAGTGAAGAATGCTTGATCTGTAAAGCGCCGCTTGAGTATCTGAAGCAGGATACTGAGATGGAGTGCGCGATATGCCACAAAAAGGAAATGAGCAAGACAAGATGTGTCAACGGTCATTATGTATGCGATGAATGCCATACGAATGGCATCGATTCGATTTATGACATCTG
This sequence comes from Lachnospiraceae bacterium, assembly GCA_017515965.1. Classification (GTDB taxonomy): domain Bacteria; phylum Bacillota; class Clostridia; order Lachnospirales; family Lachnospiraceae; genus RUG842. Next base: position 2,924 of record JAFWDW010000171.1, on the reverse strand, counting down.
TCTCTCCAGCACATCAAAGGATCCTGTCTCGATTGTCCGGGAAATGATGGATGAACCGTTTTGCCATATGCACGGCCTGGAGCATCATGTCATGGTCGGAGCGGCTTTGTTGACGGCTTATCGCAATGCAGGCGGCAAGGTGGACCTTAAGGAGGCGATTCCTGAGATGATCAGACGCGGGAGAGAGATCCCCGGAGGTGCCTGTGGGTTTTGGGGCGCCTGCGGAGCCGGGATCAGTGCAGGCATGTATGTTTCGATCATCACAGGTACCGACCCTCTTTCCTGTGAATCATGGGGATTGTCTAATCAGATGACATCAGAGGCATTGGGGGAAATAGCGGAAACAGGCGGGCCCCGTTGCTGCAAGCGCGATTCGTATACGGCAATACGGGCAGCTGTACGGTTTACCAAAGAGCATTTTGGAATTGAGATGGATTTGGGACCAATCATTTGCACGCACTTCCGAATGAACAACCAGTGTATCGGTAGCCGGTGTCCCTATGCGCCTGCTTCGCATCGACAGACAGAAAGTAGGATAAGTCATGATTGACCAGAGAATAAAAGTATTTTTGGCAGTCTGTGAATACGGAACCATGACAGGTGCAGCCAGAGCTCTTTTCATGACCCAGCCGGCCGTCAGCCAGACCATTGCGCTTCTTGAAGAGCAATATCAGACAAAGCTGTTTGACAGATTTCCTCGCAGGCTGGAGCTTACAGAGGCTGGCCGCGTACTGAAGGCAGCTGCACAGAACATGGTTCGCTTCTCTGATGAGACTGAAGAGAAGATGCGCAGCAGTGACGATAACGCGACCGTTCGGATCGGTGTCAATCTCAGTGTCGGCAAAGTGCTTATCCATGAGTTTCTGAGTCAGTTCAGGATGAATCGTCCGCAGGCACAGGTGAGAATCAATGCCACACGAGGTGCGGCACTGTGTGATTTGCTTAAGAAAGGCGAGCTTGATTTCCTGTTGATGGAAGAGACAGAAGAGGAAGATTTTATACAGGAACCATTCTATAAAGACAGGATCGTAATCGTAGCAGCTCCCGGTCATCCGGTTTGGAATCGGCATGGAACAGGCTTAGCAGACCGTGGAATCAGGCTGGCAGATCTTGCAGATGAACGGTTTTTCCTTAGGGAGAAAGGAGCCGGTGTAAGGGAGCAATTCAATCATCTGATTCAAGCGCACGGACTTAAGATCAATCCTGCATGGGAGAGCAGCAGTACAGGGATATTGGTCAATGCGCTCTTGCGCGGAGAAGACGGCATAGCAGTGCTTCCATATCTTTTGATTCGGGATGAGCTGACAGAAGGAAAACTGAAAGAGATTCCGGTATCGGATGCATCGCTTGAGCGTACATTGTTTATCGTCCGCCACAGGAGTAAGCATCTGACTGGTGCAGCAGAAGAGTTTATAAAGATTATTCAGAACAACAACCTATTGACATAGTAGGCAGATGACAATACAATACATTTGAACTATTGCTGCAGCCTGAAAGGATGAGAGATGGGAGTTATCAAAGGAATCTGTATCAGCGAAAGAAAAGGGACCCAAAAACATGAGATCCCTGAGGCAGTCGTAATCAAGGAATGGGGTCTTGAGGGTGATGCCCATGCGGGCAAATGGCACAGACAGGTCAGTCTATTAGGGTTTCAACAGATCGAGGATTTTCGTGCCAGAGGAGCAAATGTTCAGTTTGGGGCGTTTGGAGAGAACCTGATCGTTGATGGATTTCATTTCAGAACACTTCCGGTTGGAACCAGATTCAGGGTCGGAGAAGTACTCCTGGAGATGACGCAGATCGGAAAAGAGTGTCATAGCCATTGCGAGATCTACAAGGTCATGGGAGACTGCATCATGCCGCGGGAAGGAGTCTTTGCAAAAGTCTTAAGCGGCGGAACCATTCATAAAGGCGATATCATGACGATTGTGACAGGAAATCAGCCAGATGAATGACCGGTACAGCAGACAGGAGGCCTTTTTCGGAATAGGGCAGGAAGGACAGGAGAAGCTGCGTTCTTCACGTATCTGCATTGTCGGGCTCGGAGCGTTGGGAACGGTCACTGCCAACAATCTGGCGCGCGCCGGCGTCGGGTTTATCAGAATCGTAGACCGGGATTATGTGGAATTATCTAATCTGCAGAGGCAGGTCATCTACACAGAAAGAGATGCTGCTGAAGCGCTCCCGAAAGCGGAAGCTGCCCGCAGACATTTGCAAGAGGCCAACTCTGAAATTGAGATCGAGGCAATGATCACCGATTTCAACAGTTCCACAGCGGATACGCTGATCTCGGATGTTGATCTGGTGCTCGATGCGACCGATAATTTTGAAACACGCTATCTGATCAATGAAGCCTGTCATGCCCTTAAGAAATCATGGATCTACGGCGGAGCGCTCGGGGCAAACGGGATGACCATGAACATCATCTACGGGGAAGATAAACCCTGTTTCTGCTGTTTTGCGGGAACCGACAGCAAGAATACAGGACAGTCCTGCACAACGGCAGGAGTGCTCACATCGACGACATCGATCGTTTCATCATATCAGTGCGCCGAGGCAATTAAATATCTGACAGGAAATGGGAAGCTTCGCAAAACGCTTCTCTATTTTGATCTGTGGGAAAACCAAATCGAAGAAATAGCTGTTACAAAAGATCCGGAATGCCCTATGTGCGTACATGGACAATACAGCTATTACGGAAAGAGCATCGGGATGCAGGCAGTGAGCCTGTGCGGGCGCAATTCAGTGCAGATCATCCCGGCGGATCCGGGTGAAGTGGATTTTGATTACTATGCACAGAAACTAACCCCACTGGGAAACGTAACGGTCAATCAATTCACGCTTGACTTTGAGAATCATGATATAGGGATCAAGCTCTTTAAGAACGGCCGGGCGATCATCAAAAACGTGGATGATCCGAGCCG
>JAFWDW010000170.1 GCA_017515965.1 Lachnospiraceae bacterium | reverse complement strand
GGCGGCATCCCTGAAAGCGCCGACTCCGGGCAGGATGAGCCGGTCACAGGCTGTTATTTCCTTTGGATCACCTGTGACAATTACGTTCTCGCCAATCGCCTCAAAAGAGGAGCGCAGTGAAAACAGATTCCCGAGTCCGTAATTGATGATGCCGATCATAGTGTTCCTTTCGTGGACGGAAGCTCCCCAGCCAGTTCCGGGTCGATCGAGACTGCTTCGCGGAACGTGCGGGCGAATGATTTGAATGTGCACTCGATAATATGATGCGAATTCTTCCCGGTCAGATAATGGATGTGCAGAGTGATCCGCGCTTCGCGCGTGAGAGCCATAAAGAATTCTTCAATCAGTTCTGTGTCGAAATCACCGCATTTTTCAGTCGGGATCTTGAGAGCCCAGCCGAGATAACCGCGTCCCGAGATGTCGAGAGCCGTCAATACCAATGCTTCATCCATCGGAATGATCGTGCTGGAATAGCGGGAGATCCCGCGCTTTTCTCCGAGCGCCTGATCAATCGCCTGCCCGAGACAGATTGCGATGTCCTCCACGGTGTGGTGATCATCGACATATGTATCGCCGTCACATTTGATGTCCAGATCGCAGCGGCTGTGGGCGGCAAAGAGTGTCAACATATGATCCATGAAGCCGACCCCTGTATCGATATGACTTTGCCCGGTACCGTCAAGATTTAAAGAAAGACATATTTTTGTTTCTTTCGTGTCTCTTTTTATTTCAGCTGTACGCATTGAGCACCTCCGTTAATCGTTCCAGGAAAAAATCCATCTGTTCATCGCTTCCGATAGAGATCCGGTTGTAATCCGTAATTTTCGGATTGTCAAAGTGGCGGATTAAGACGAAGCGTTTCAGCATCTGTTCATAGATCGTTTTTCCGCTGATGCACGCATGCTTCGCAAATACAAAATTAGCCATCGACGGAATCACCGAAAAGTCCATTGTTTCCAGCGCGGCCACGGTTCGCGCGCGGGTCTTTTTAATCCTTTCCGCATTGGCGCGGTAGTAGGTATCGGCATCCACTGTCGCCTCAGCAAGTCTCATGGTCATGCGGTTGATATTGTACGGATTTGTTGAGTATTGAATGGTCATCAGATCCTGAATCAATCCGGCAGACCCAACGGCAAACCCGAGACGGCCGCCTGCGAAGGAGGCATATTTTGAAAACGTATGTGCAACAAGCAGGTTATCGTAGACTTTGGTTAAGGGGATGACACTCTCTGCGCCGAAGTCCACATATGCTTCATCGATCAGGACGACGTGATCCGGGTTGGTATGCACGATCATTTCAATCTCATCTGCAGAAAGGGCAGTACCGGTCGGCGCGTTCGGATTCGGAATAACGATGTTTTGATTCAGACTATAATAATCAGCCGGATCGATCATCAGATCATCCTTTACGGCTATGCGGTTCACACGTACATCGTGAAGGGCGGCGATCACCTCATAAAAGCTGTAAGTGATCTCCGGAAAAGCAATCTGCTCGTCCTCGTCGACAAATGCCATCATCGCAAAGTTCAGGATATCGTCTGAACCGTTTGAGAGAAAGATGTTCTCCGGCTGTACATTATAAAGGGCAGCGAGCTTATCCTTCAGCACTTTACCGGTTGGATCGGGATACAGTCGCATTGCTTCCAGATCCGCCTGCGAGAGTGCGTTCTGTACTTCAGGAGCCGGCGGATAGGGGGACTCATTTGTGTTTAACTTGATATACGTCCCGTCATTGCGCTGCTCACCGGGGGTGTAGGAGGCAAAGCCGTGATATCTGTTTTTGATAAATCTGCTCATTTTCGTGACTCCGCGCTGAGTGCGTGTGCTTCGAGCATTTCCTCGCGTCCGATGCGGGCAATATCATCTGCATCGCGTTTTATTGCTTCATCGGAATAGTAGGAATACTGCATTTTCTTGACAAAATCATCGACCGACAACGGACTTGAAAAACGGGCCGTCCCGCTGGTGGGCAGCGTGTGGTTCGGTCCTGCGAAATAATCGCCGAGCGCTTCCGGGCTGTTTTTGCCGAGAAAGACAGAACCGGCATGCCTGATGTGATCAAGATAGTCAAAAGGTCTGTCTACGCAGAGTTCAAAATGCTCCGGCGCGATCTCGTTAGCCATATCGATCGCTGTCATGATATCGGGCGTGACAATGATTTTGCCGTTATTCTCAATCGAAGCCCTTGCAATTTCCTCGCGCGGCAGTGTGCCAAGAAGCCTTTCAAGGGCCGGTCCGACTGCATCGGCCAGTTCCTGACTGTCAGTGACGAGAACTGCCGTTGCGAATTTGTCGTGCTCGGCCTGCGAGAGCATGTCGATCGCAACGAGCTCCGGATCGCATGTGCCGTCGGCGACAATCAGAATTTCGCTCGGACCCGCGATCATATCAATTGCCACGCGGCCGAAGACCTGCTTCTTTGCCTCAGCGACAAAGGCGTTCCCGGGGCCGACGATCTTATCAACTTTAGGTATTGATTCCGTTCCGAAAGCCAGCGCTGCGACTGCCTGTGCTCCGCCGATGCGGAACACGCGGTCGATCCCGGCGATCTTAGCTCCGGCCAAAAGAGAATCTTTGATCACGCCGTTCTTGGCAGGGGTGACCATGATGATCTGGCCGCAGCCGGCGATCGATGCAGGGATACCGTTCATCAGAACAGTTGACGGGTACGCTGCCGTGCCGCCCGGCACATAGATGCCAACCTTTTCAATCGGCAGAATCTTTTGTCCCAGAACAACCCCGGGACGATCATTGACAATAAAAGAGGATCGCACCTGAGGTTTGTGGAAGTTTCGGATATTGGCTGCGGACTTCTCGAGCGTCCCACGCAGAGCCGGATCCAGGCGGTCGTAAGCTGCGTCTATCTCTTTGCGGCTGACTTCAAATGCCGTATCACCGAGATCGTCGAACTTCTGGCTGTAGCGGCGCAGCGCCTCATCGCCGTTCTCTTTTATGTCAGCAATAATATCCGAGACGATGCCCTCGACATTTGTGGGCATCTGTGTGCGCAGGAACAGATCGTTTCCGCTGACTTCCTCGTATTTATATTGACGTATCATGAATACATGCTCCTTTCAGATGCTTTCTCTCAAAGCTTTGACCAGTCTTTGAATGGCCTCTGACTTAAACTTAAAAATCGCTTTATTGGCAATCAGCCTGGCACTGACGGGGACGATCTCTTCAGTCGGAATCAGATCGTTCGCTTTCAGCGTGTTTCCGGTCTCCACCAGATCGACAATGACATCGGAGAGCCCCAAAAGCGGAGCCAGTTCGATAGAACCGTTAAGCCTTATGATATCGATGTCCCGGCTTTTATCGCTGTAATACTTTCTGGCGATATTCGGGAAGCTGATTGCAACCCGCAGCGTGCGGTCTGTATTGTCGTGAAAATCTTTCGGCGCTGCGACCACCATACGGCAGGCGCCACGCCTTAAATCGAGCAGTTCGTAGACGTTGGGGCTGGTCTCCAGCAGGATATCTTTTCCGACGATGCCGATATCAG
>JAFWDW010000169.1 GCA_017515965.1 Lachnospiraceae bacterium | reverse complement strand
GCGGTAAATCTGTACGCCTCGGCGGTATCGCGAAGGGAAGCGGTATGATCCATCCGAATATGGCCACTATGCTGGTCTTTCTGACGAAGGACGCAGCCATCAGCCCGGCAATGCTTCAAAAAGCACTGTCTGCAGATATTCCTGAAACGTTTAATATGATTTCGGTCGACGGCGATACATCGACGAACGACACTGTGGCCATCATGGCAAACGGACTGGCCGGTAATCCCGAGATTGCAGAGGAAGGTGAAGATTACGATACATTTCTCGCTGCATTGCATGAACTGATGAGTGATCTGTGCAGGCGCATTGCGGCTGACGGCGAGGGAGCATCTAAGCTGTTGACCTGTATACTGACTGGTGCAGCTGATCATGAGACGGCCCGGAAAGTCGCGAAAACAGTCATCTGTTCAAGCCTTGTCAAGGCGGCCATGTACGGCGGAGATGCCAACTGGGGGCGCGTATTGTGCGCGATCGGTTACAGTCCTGCCGAGGTGGATGTGACAAAAGTGGAAGTGGGATTCAGATCAACAGGCGGGCTCGTGTATGTATGCAGAGACGGCGCCGGAATACCATTTTCAGAGGAAGAAGCAGTCAGGGTGCTTGCTGCTGATGAGATTGAAATCTTAATTGATCTGCACGACGGACAGGAGTCCGCGACAGCCTGGGGCTGTGATCTGACACACGAGTATGTGTCGATCAACGCAGATTACCGGACATAAAGGGGAGCAAGGAGGTTATGATGAGCAAGCTGAGTATTTCAAATATGGAGCGGGCGGAAGTCCTGACACAGGCACTGCCTTATATCAAAAAATACACGGGAGAAACGATCGTCATCAAATACGGCGGCAATGCGATGATCAATGAGGCGCTCAAGGAGCAGGTGATGGAAGATATAGTGCTGCTCCAGCTCATTGGCGTCAATGTTGTCCTCGTACACGGCGGCGGACCGGACGTATCCGAGGCTATGGAAAAGATGGGCAAGGAGCCTGTTTTTGTCGATGGACTGCGTGTCACGGATCAGGAGACAATGGATATCGTTCAAATGGTGCTTGCAGGCAAGATCAATAAGACGCTTGTCAATCTGCTTGAGATGAAGGGCAGTAAGGCAATGGGGATCTCCGGCCTTGACGGCAGCCTTCTGCGGGCTCATATGAAGAATGATAAACTGGGGCTTGTCGGTAAGATCGATAAAGTGAATATCGGCGCGGTGACAGACCTGCTCGAGCAGGGTTATATCCCGGTCGTCTCAACGATTGCGTGGGGGCACGGAGGCAAGGTGTTCAATATTAACGGAGATACCGCGGCAGCATATATTGCCGGGGCTTTGGGTGCAAAACGTATGATTATGCTGACGGATATCGAAGGTATTCTGATGGACAAGAATGATCCCGACACCCTGATTCCTGAGATGAGCGTCGAAGAGCTGCAGGATCTGTGTGAGAGCGAGCACATATCGGGAGGAATGGTTCCTAAGGTCGAGAGCTGTCTCGAAGCGATCAGCCGCGGGACTGACAAAGTCATTATTCTGGATGGACGTGTACCGCACTCCATTCTGATGGAGCTTCTGACGAACGAAGGTGCCGGCACGATGATTTATCCGGAGGAAGCATAAATGGAAGAGAAAATGATGACCGCTGAACAGTGGAAAGAACAGGACAAACAGTATATCGCAGGTACATACGCGCGCTTTCCGATCATCGCCGAAAAGGGAGAGGGTGCGGTTCTGACTGATATTGACGGTAAACAGTATATCGATCTGGGAGCAGGCATCGGAGTTACGGCTTTCGGTTATCTGGATCCGGAGTGGAAGAAAGCGGTCCTTGACCAGTTGGACAAGATTCAGCATACATCCAATCTATATTATACCCAGCCGTGTATCACACTCGCAAAGATGCTGTGTGAGCGCACCGGGATGAGCAAGGTGTTTTTCAGCAACTCCGGCGCTGAAGCCAATGAGTGTGCGATCAAGGCTGCGCGTAAATACGCAGTGCAGAAAAAAGGCGCTGAATACACAACGATCATCACACTCAAAGAGAGTTTTCACGGCAGGACCCTGACAACGCTTGCGGCGACAGGACAGGTCCATTACCACGATCAGTTCCAACCGCTGACAACCGGTTTTGTCCATGGTGATGCTTCCGATATAGAGCAAGTAAAAGGATTGATAAGAAACGAAAAAGTTGCCGGAATTTTGATTGAATGCGTGCAGGGAGAAGGAGGGATCAATGTCCTTGACAAAGAGTTTGTACAGGAAATTGCCCGGATCTGTGCGCAGGAAGATATCGTTCTTCTGATCGATGAAGTGCAGACCGGAAACGGCCGGACCGGCAAGCTGTATTCATACATGCATTATGGTATCAAGCCGGATGTCGTATCGACAGCCAAGGGACTTGGGGGCGGCCTTCCGATCGGCGCGACGATGCTCTCGGAAAAACTCCGGAATGTGTTCGCCCCGGGCGATAACGGGTCGACCTTCGGAGCTAATCCGGTGATCTGCGCCGGCGCGGTCAGCATTATTTCCCGTATGGATGATGATTTCCTTGAACAGGTGGTCAAAAAAGGAGATATGATCAGAGCGTTCCTACGCGGTAAACCAGGTGTTCTGGGCGTGGACGTCCTGGGCATGATGATCGGAGTGCGCACAGAGAGAAAAGCGATCAATATCGTAAAAGAGGGAATGGAGGCCGGTATCCTTTGCCTGACAGCGAAGGATAAAGTAAGACTTCTTCCGCCTCTGAATATACCGGAACAGGATCTGATGCGCGGGCTGGAGATACTGGCGGAGGTCTGCGGACGGACAGACAAGAACGATTGAAGACAGATCAGACTGATTGAGAGAAAGGACTAAAAGCATGAAG
>JAFWDW010000168.1 GCA_017515965.1 Lachnospiraceae bacterium | reverse complement strand
TTTACAGCCTTCGTAATATTGTATCATAATCAGGCTTATATCTCAATGAGAATCAGTCGTGTCAAAACCCTTATCTGATCTCCCCGATGTTTCCGACTTCTTCGACTACATACGGTGTTTCCTGATAGACGAAATAGTCCAGCCAGTTGCCGTAGAGCAGATTTGCTCCGGAGCGCCAGCAGCAGACCGGCTCTTTGGCAGGATCGTCATCAGGATAATAATTCTTGGGAAGCTTCGGATTGATCCCCGCCTTCAGATCACGGTGATACTCTTTGTCAATTGTGTCAGTATCGTACTCTGAATGACCTGTGATGAAGATCTGTCTTCCCCCGTCGGTTGAGATGGCATAGACACCTGCCTCCTCGCTCTCGGCCAGGATCTTCAGGCTCGGGATCTTGATGATATCTTCTTTGCGCACCGTTGTGTTGCGTGAATGCGGGGCATAAAACACATCATCAAACCCTCTGAACAGTATTGATCCCGCATGCGTGACACGGTGCTCGAAGATGCCGACAAGCTTCTCGTCGAGTTCGTATTTGGGTATACCGTAGTGATAATACAATCCGGCCTGCGCGGCCCAGCAGATATGGAAAGTGCTGTACACATGAGATTTGGACCACTCCATGATCTCAGCGAGCTCATCCCAGTAATCCACTTCTTCGTAATCCAGAAGCTCCACCGGTGCGCCTGTGATGACCAGGCCGTCATAATAATAGTCTTTCACTTCATCGAAATGTTTATAAAACGCGATCATATGCTCGCGCGGGGTGTTTTTGGGAGTATGGCTTTCAACAGACATTAATTCCAGATCGATCTGAAGCGGCGTATTGCCCAGAAGTCTGGCCAGCTGTGTCTCTGTCGCGATCTTAGTCGGCATCAGATTGAGCAGCAGAATACGCAGGGGACGGATATCCTGTGTGCCGGCCCGCTCATTTGATATTGTGAAAATATTCTCCCGGTGAAGTGTGTCTTCAGCGGGCAGTCCCTTTGGTATTTTGATGGGCATAAACCTAACTCCTCCCAATTTTCCCCATGTTAGTAATGATTTGAATTATAGTATACTCTGTGCTATGATTTAAGTCAAAATCGGAGAACCATTTTTTAGCGAAGGAGTCGTAAATTATGAGGACAGATACCAAATGCATTCATGCCGGATACACACCCAAAAACGGTGAGCCGCGCATGATCCCTATCATCGAGAGCACCACTTTTAAATATGACAGCAGCCGCGACATGGGCGATTTGTTCGACCTTAAAGCAAACGGGTATTTTTACTCGAGACTGCAGAATCCGACCTGTGACATGGTTGCCGCCAAACTTGCGGCACTCGAAGGGGGTACGGCAGGTATGCTGACATCTTCCGGTCAGGCTGCCAACTTCTTCTCTGTCTTCAATGTTGCCAATGCAGGTGATCATGTTGTTTCGTCTGCAGCAATTTACGGGGGTACATTCAACCTGTTTCAGGTCACAATGAAAAAGATGGGGATCGATTTTACTTTTGTTTCGCCCTATTGTTCCGAGGAAGAACTCAATGCGGCATTCAGGCCCAATACTAAAGCAGTATTCGGTGAGACGATCGCCAACCCGGCATTGTGTGTTCTCGATATAGAGAAATTCGTCAAAGCTGCCCATGATCACGGCGTGCCTTTTATAATCGACAACACATTTGCGACACCGATCAACTGCCGGCCGATCGAGTGGGGCGCCGATATTGTCACGCATTCCACCACCAAATATATCGATGGGCATGACTCTTCGGTGGGCGGCGCCATTATCGACGGCGGAAACTTTGACTGGATGGCTCACAAAGACAAATTCCCGGGACTGACGATTCCTGATGAGTCCTATCACGGCATAGTCTATGCTGAACAGTTCGGCAAGGAAGGCGCTTTTATTACGAAGGCAACCGCTCAGCTGATGCGTGATTTCGGTTCGACACCCTCCCCGTTCTCTGCCTACATCATCAATCTTGGCATTGAATCTTTGAGCGTCCGTATGAAACGGCACTGCGAGAACGGACAGAGAATCGCTGAGTATCTGGAAGCGCATGACAAGGTTTCATGGGTTAATTATCCGGGTCTTAAGAGCAGTCAGGACTATGAGATCGCCCAAAAGTATATGCCAAACGGTACCTGTGGCGTCGTTTCTTTCGAACTGGCAGGCGGCCGCGAGCAGGCTGAAGCATTTATGGGGCATCTGAAAGTCGCTATGATTGCAACTCATGTGGCTGACGCTCATACATGTGTGTTGCATCCGGCATCATCCACGCATCGTCAGCTTTCAGATAAAGAACTTGAAGAATGCGGTGTTTCACCGTCCATGATCCGCTTCTCATGCGGTATTGAAGATGTGCAGGATCTGATTGAAGATCTTGAGCAGGCACTGGCTCAGGTATAAAAAAGGAGGATTGCTATGATAGTTGTCAGTATTGATCACATTCCGGGACATGATTTCGAAGTGCTCGGCATGGTTCAGGGTACTATGGTGCAGACAGTTCATATGGGAAAGGATATCTTTAACGGTTTAAAAACACTCGTTGGCGGCGAGCTGACCTCATATACTGAGATGATGAACTCCTCCCGCGCAACGGCAATAAGCAGGATGATCTCAAATGCCAATCAGATCGGTGCCGATGCGATCATCAATGTTCGCTACGCTTCCTCACAGGTCATGCAGGGCGCAGCTGAAGTTCTGGCCTATGGAACAGCCGTTAAGTTTATAAACTGATATGAACCTAGCTGAATATTCAGCCAACAGAAAAAAAGAATCAGCGTCTCCCCTTGCGCTTCGTATGCGCCCTGAGACGCTTGATGAGATCGTCGGGCAGGAGCATATCCTCGGGAAGGATAAGCTCCTGTATCGGGCTATTGCGGCCGATAAACTGAGATCTGTTATCTTCTACGGACCTCCCGGGACAGGAAAAACGACGATCGCCCGGGTCATTGCGAACATCACCAAGTCTGTATTCTCCCAGATCAATGCTACGACAGCCGGAAAAAAAGACATGGCAGACGTCGTCAAAAAAGCCAAAGATGAACTTGGCTATTACAATCGTAAAACCATTCTTTTCATAGATGAGATCCACCGTTTTAACAAAAGTCAGCAGGACTTTCTTCTTCCCTATGTCGAAGACGGAACTGTCACACTGATCGGAGCTACGACTGAAAATCCCTATTTCGAAGTCAACAGGGCTCTTCTCTCACGTTCTATGCTGTTTGAGCTTAAGCCGCTGACACAGGAACAGATCAGGCTGCTTTTGTTCAGAGCTGCCTCAGATCCGGTTAAAGGGATGGGCGCTTATCATCCTGTATTGGATGAGGATGCCGCCGATTTCCTGGCTTCCAGAGCCGCAGGCGACGCCAGACGGGCTCTCAATGCATTTGAGCTCGGTGTCCTGACAAGCTCTCCTTCTGATGACGGAAAGATCCATGTCACACTCGATGTCGCATCCGAATGTATCCAGAAGAAAGTCATTCACTATGATAAGCAGGATGACAATCATTATGATACGATTTCGGCTTTCATCAAAAGCATGCGTGGCTCAGATCCGGACGCGGCCGTCTTCTATCTGGCCAAGATGCTCGATGCGGGCGAAGATGTCAAGTTCATCGCCAGACGCATCATGATCTGTGCCAGTGAGGATGTCGGCAACGCGGATCCTCAGGCTCTTATTGTAGCTGTTTCGGCTGCCCAGGCTGTTGAACGTATCGGTATGCCCGAATCCCAGATCATCCTCGCACACGCAGCCATCTACGTCGCCTGTGCTCCGAAGAGCAATTCTGTTGTCGAAGCGATCTATGCGGCCAACCGCGCTGTGGAAAGCTCGAACGGCTCTGTTCCCGTTCACCTGCGCGATGCCACGACTTCCCGCATTGCCGCTTCAGCCGACGCGCACGGTTATGACGGAAGACCCGGAGATCCGGATGCTTCCATTCGCGGTACACAATACAAATACGCGCACAATTATCCGGAACACTACGTCAGACAGCAATATCTTCCTGATGACATAAAAGATGCCGCCTTCTATCTCCCGGGTGAAAACGGCCGGGAAAAAGAAATAGCGGCATGGCTTCGTCATCTAAAAGAACGAGATCTATAGTTTTTCAAGCTTTGCGAACGCGGCGAACATCTTCTTGACACCTGCATTGTCAAAGCTGACTGTCACTTCATAATCACGTCCGCCCTTCACCATATCCGTCACTGTCCCCTCACCGAACTTGCGGTGCCTGATACGGTCTCCTACCTCGTACGCAGGCCTTACGCCTGCCGGTACTGAATACTGCTTCGGTTTTTTAGGTTTGCTCAGATAAGAGATCCCCGCTGAACTGAGAACAGACTTTCTGGCAGCATCATCATATGTCTCATGAGCCTGCTCACGTTTTTGCTCATAGCGCAGCGCTCCCCTGTCTTCCAGAAGAGAAAGCGGTATCTCACTCACAAAGCGGGAGATCCTGTAAAACCTGGTCTCACCATGCTGCATGCGGCGCCGCGCACAGGTGAGGGTCAGATGTTTTTTTGCGCGTGTAATACCGACGTAACACAGACGTCTCTCTTCTTCCATCTCATCTTCCTGACCGGAAGTGATCGTCAAAAATCCCGGGAAAATACCGTCTTCCATTCCGGTTATATAGACATGTTCAAACTCAAGGCCTTTTGCACCGTGCAGGGTCATGAGAACAACGTAGTCCGACTCCTCCTCCAGCAGATCCAGATCAGTGACCAATGCTACATCCTGCAGAAAGGCAGACAGTGTCGGCTGAATCTCCTGCTCCTCGCACTGCAAAATGAAGTCAGCCAGCTTACTGCGCAGCTCAGCTAAATTGTCAAGCCGCTCCTCGGCCTCGCTTTCATCCAGTTCGTCAAATGTTTCCCGGTATCCAGTCGCGGACAGTACTTCGTCATAAAGAGACAGCAACGAGCTCTCCTGCGCCTTCTCCCTCAGTTTTTTGATCATCAGCATAAAGCTGTCCAGCTTTGCTTTTCCTCTGCTGATCGAGCTGATCTCATCCAGACGTTCCATCGCCTCCATCATAGAGATCCCTTTTAAACGGGCAAAGTCTTCGATCCTTCCAATGGTCGTATCCCCGATACCACGTCTGGGCACATTGATAATGCGCTTTAAAGCGATCTCGTCCCGTCCCGATTCAATCGTCTTCAGATAAGCAAGGACATCCTTGACCTCTCTTCTGGCATAAAAGTTAATGCCACCGACCAGTTTATACGGGATCCCTCTGTAGACCAACTGTTCTTCAAACAGACGTGACTGGGCATTGGTCCTGTAGAGAACGGCAAAATCACGCAGGCTTTTCCCTTCCCGCGCGTATCCGCTGATCTCACTGATGACACTGACGGCTTCTTCGTTACTGTCCTCGTACTGGTGGAATTCAATCGGATCTCCCGGACCCAGATCTGTCCACAAGGTCTTATCCTTGCGTCCTCTGTTATTTCTGATCACAGCATTTGCCGCATCGAGAATGTGTTCCGTCGAACGGTAATTCTGTTCCAGCTTGATCACTTTAGCTCCCGGAAAGCTTTTCTCAAAACTCAGAATATTACGGATATCAGCACCTCTGAACTTGTAGATAGACTGATCATCATCACCGACGACACAGAGATTGCACTGCTCTCCCGCCAGTGCTTTTACCAGTTCGAACTGAACCTTATTGGTATCCTGGTACTCATCCACCATAATGTATCTGAATCGGTTCCGATAGTCCTGCAGTACCTCCGGGCAAGTCCTGAAAAGCCGGATCGTCTCAGTCAGCAAGTCATCAAAATCAAGTGCATTATTGGCTTTTAACTGCGCCTGGTATTCCCTGTACAGGCGTGCAATGACTTCCTCCCGGTAATCAGCTGCTTCTTCTGCATATTCCCGGGCGCTGATCATCTGATTCTTTGCTGAGGATATCTCTGCCAGGACAGACCGCTCTTTAAACAGCTTAGAGTCTATATTCATTGACTTAATGATCGATCTCATCAACGTGCGTCCGTCATCTGTATCATAGATCGTAAAAGAACGGTCATAACCTATTCTGTCGATATGGAGGCGCAAGATCCGCACACACATGGCGTGAAACGTGCTTACCCAGATTCCGGCTGCGGAAGGACCGATCAGACGGTCAACACGTGTACGCATTTCACCTGCAGCTTTATTGGTAAAGGTGATCGCCAGGATATTCCATGGCGCCACTGCCTTCTCACCGATCAGATAGGCCATCCGATAAGTCAGAACTCGTGTTTTTCCCGATCCGGCGCCAGCCAGGATCAAAAGCGGTCCTTCTGTATACTGAACCGCTTCTGCCTGCCTGTCATTTAATTCCGATAATAATGAACTCAATCAGATGTTTCCTTTCTAAGACGCGGGTTCCCACTCGCTCACTCTCTTGATATACAAGTGCCTTGCCAGAACGATCGCTACCAGCATTGATACAAAGTCAGCCACCGGAAATGCTCTCCAAACCAGATCAGCACCGTTATCGAGACGCGACAGATAATACGCCAGCGGCAAAACGACAACCAGCAGACGGACGCAGGAAAAGATCAATGAATATGTACCATTTCCTAGCGCCTGGCAGACACCGGAAAGCACGATCCCGACTGCCGCAAACAAAAAGCCCAGGGAAGCAGTCTTGAGTGCAAGAATACTCAGACGTTTTGATTCCGCTGTCAAAGAGAATACCGACACTATATTCGGAGCAAACAGATGGATCAGGATCATACCGGTAAGCATGATCGCTCCGATATAGAGCAGACCGTATTTGATACAGTCAGCGATGCGCTGCCGGTTGCGCGCGCCATAATTGTATGACATCGTCGGCACTATGCCGTTCGACATGCCGAAAGCCGGCATAAAGATAAAGCTCTGCAGTTTAAAGTATAGTCCGAATGCGGTGACAGCAGATTCGGATATCGTCACCAGAATCAGATTCATTCCGTAAGACATGACCGACGTCAGCGCCTGCATAATGACGGCAGGCAGTCCTACCTGATAGATCCGTCGTATGATCTGTGCATCCGGTTTCAGGTACTGGAGGCCATGATCAATAAAAGAACTGTCGCTGAAATAAAAATAGGCTGTAAAGATCAGGGAAAGAAACTGTCCTATCACAGTCGCATATGCCGCTCCGGCCACGCCCATGACCGGAAACGGGCCTTTTCCGTAGATCAGAACAGGATCCAGTATAATATTAGTGAGAGCGCCAAGCAGCTGACCGGTCATGCCCAGCCTGGCGCGTCCCATCGCCAGAACTTTCTTCTCCAGACTCATAAATCCCAGACAACCGAAAGATAAAACAGAAATGATCCTCAAATAAGTAACACCCAGCTTAGCAATGACCGGATCTGTCGTCTGGCTGTGGATAAACGCATGTGCGCCAAAAATGCCGAACAGCAGGATCGCAGCATAGTAACAGAAAGTGATGAGCGTTGCATTTCCGGCAGTTTTATCGGCTCTTTCTCTGTCGCCCCTGCCGAAATACATCGCAAGCGCGGCGCCGGTTCCGACACCGGTTCCGACACCAAGACATGTGATCAGCATCTGGATGGGAAATGCCAGTGTCAAAGCATTGATCGCCTTATCACCCATATGACTGACCGCAGCAGTATCCGGGATATGGGAGACAAAGAACGTATCCACGACGTTATAAAAAGCCTGCGTCAGCATAGAGAGCATCATCGGGGCTCCCATACTGATCAGCAGGGTCGGAATCGGCATGACTGCCATTTTGTTTGTCTGGACTGTTTTTTGCATAAAAAATAACTCGGTCGTATACAAAAACACTTTTATATGCTAAAATGTTACTGATGCACAGTGTTAAAGCGTTCTGTTTTATGAGGAAAAACTATGAGCAAGCTTGATCAATTGGATAATCCGGCAATGAAAAATCTGTATAACGCGATTCTCTCCCTTGAGAACCAGGATGAATGCCGCAGATTTTTTGAAGATGTCTGTACCGTCAATGAGCTGATCGCAATCTGCCAGCGTTTTGAAGTGGCTGTCATGCTGCGTCAGTCAAAAACGTATGCGGAAATCGTAAAGACAACACATGCTTCAACAGCCACCATCAGCAGGGTCAACCGTACGCTCAATTACGGTAATGATGGTTATGATCTGATTATTGAACGCTTGCGCGATCAGGAGCGTGCACGTCTGAAAGAACGCAGTGAATGACGTTTTCCTGATTGGTTTTTTCCGTGCTTGATGGCAACAAGCCCTTTCTTGAGAATCAGTGTCAGCTCTCTTGCTGACACTTTTTTTCGCACACAATGCCCGATCGCTTCCGGAACGACAATGCTGTATGTACCTTCATAATTCCTGTCTTCCACCCCTTTAAAGAGTGCTGCGGAAATGATTTCTCTGTCAGGCCATTCTATGGTCGTAGGCAGATCATACTTTTCAAGAAGCGCCTTGATCTTATCCCCGGTTTTGCGGTTTCCTGTTCCATATGCCATGACCAGCATGCCAAGTCCGACTGCTTCGCCGTGCAGAATACTATAGTCTGTCGCAGCTTCAATTGCCTGTCCGGCTGTATGGCCCAGCCGCACCAGACCCCGGTTTCCGAAACCGGCAGGATCATCTTCAACGATATGAGCCTTGATCTGCGCGCACTGCCAGATAATGTTTTCCAGATCATTCAGATCCGTACGGGCAGGATGATTCAAAAGTTTATTATACAAACCGCTGTCTTCAAGAACAGCATATTTCATGATCTCGCCCATGCCGCTCCTGATCTCGTGTTCCGGGAGAGTCGCCAGCATATCGATATCCGCCACAACCAGTTCCGGCTGGTAAACTGTTCCCACGATCCCCTTGCCTTCAGGAAGATTCAGTTCGGCTTTTCCTCCGATTGCCGCATCTGTCATAGCGAGCAGTGTTGAGGGCATATGGACAACCCTGATACCACTTAAAAACAATGCTGCTGTCATGCCGGCTACATCAGATATCATGCCGCCGCCGACATCAAGGATCACATCGTCTTTCGAATAGTTTTCCTGCGTCAGCTTCCGCAAAAGGGTTTCCACTGTCGAAAGGTTTTTGGTCTTTTCTTCTACCATAATGGGAAAAGACTGTACTTCGATCCCGTAGTCTTCGATGGCTGCTGTGACTTCCTCACCGTAAAGAGGATCTACATACATATCAGTGATCATAGCAACTCTGTGCCCGCTTGCTATGGGATACAACAGTTTACCGATCTGACTGGTCAGCGCAGAGCCGATCCATACGTTATAAGAGGGATCTGTCTTAACTTCAATACACTTCACAAAACTACCTCCGGATCCGGGAATTGCCTATAAACCATACAAAGAAACAGACAATACAGTTCACCATCCTAGGCTTATGCATTGTCTGTCACAATCAAGAATCTTTATCATCAAAAAGAACTGTTCAACTCAAAGCTTTTTCACGTTAACAGCCTGCGGTCCTTTTGCTCCTTCTGTGATTTCAAATTCGACTTCCTGTCCTTCATCCAGAGACTTAAATCCCTCAGAATCGATCCCTGAATAATGAACAAAGACGTCATTTCCGCTCTCGTCGGATATGAATCCATAACCTTTTTGGTTATTGAACCACTTTACAGTGCCTTTCATCCTGCTACCTCCATCAATTGTCAACTAAATCTTAACATGCAGGTGTAGCGTAGCATGTTTAAGCTATTTTAACATTCGGTCAGGTTTACGTCAAGCCTAAAAACGTAAACCTGACCGAAGGATTTAGCTGTGTCCAATCAATGCAGGAAACACGATCAAATCTTATTGTCAGATCCCAGAACGTTGATGATCTTACGCTTCACCATATCCTTAACAGCAGCGCGTGCCGGCTTCAGATACTGACGCGGATCGAAGTGCTCCGGATGCTCAGCAAAATGCTGACGGATATTAGCTGTCATGGCAAGACGGATGTCTGAATCGATATTGATCTTGCAGACTGCTGATTTGGCTGCCTGGCGGAGCTGCTCCTCCGGAATGCCGATAGCGTCAGGCATGTTTCCGCCGTATTTGTTGACCATTTCTACGAACTCCTGCGGAACGGATGAAGATCCATGAAGGACGATCGGGAATCCGGGCAGTCTCTTTACTACTTCGTCAAGCACGTCAAAACGCAGCGGCGGCGGAACCAGGACGCCATCTTCATTCAATGTGCATTGCTCGGGACGGAACTTGTAAGCGCCGTGTGATGTTCCGATCGCGATAGCGAGTGAATCGCACCCTGTCTTATCCACGAATTCTTCTACTTCCTCAGGTCTTGTATAACTGGCTTGTCCTGCCTCTACGACGACCTCATCTTCTACTCCCTCGAGAGTTCCGAGCTCAGCCTCGACAACTACGCCATGGGCATGTGCATATTCAACTACCTGTTTTGTGATAGCGATGTTCTCCTCGAAAGGCTTCGATGACATATCGATCATGACGGATGTGAATCCGCCGTCGATGCAGCTCTTGCACAGTTCAAACGAATCACCGTGATCAAGGTGCAGGCAGATCGGGATGTCCGGATTTTCGATCATAGCTGCTTCTACCAGTTTAACCAGATAGGTGTGGTTTGCATAAGCACGTGCGCCTTTTGAAACCTGAAGAATGACAGGTGAGCGTGTCTCCTGACATGCCTCGGTGATGCCCTGTACGATCTCCATGTTGTTGACGTTAAATGCGCCGACAGCATAACCGCCGTCATAAGCCTTTTTAAACATTTCTGTTGTCGTTACCAATGGCATAGCTTTACCTCCTTGTGTAAGTATTAGGTTTACTGAATGGCTCGTTCAAAATCGCTGGCCGGGTGCTTGCAAAGCGGGCAGATAAAATCCGCGGGAATCGGATCACCCTCGTAGACATATCCGCATATCTTGCATACCCAGACAGGTTTGCCGCCCTCTGTCGGAGCAGCTTTTTTCTTTGGTTTAATATGAGCGTGATAATACGCGTAAGTTGCCGACGGATCGCTGTTGAGAACCACCGCATCCTGCACGTCCGCAATAAACATGGTATGTGTCCCCAAATCAATGCTGTCGATCACTTTTGCGCTCAGATAGGCGTTCGTGCCGGCTGTGATATAGTAAATGCCGTTTTCTGCTTTTGCCATATCTGTATAGCCGTCAAATTTGTCGACCTCTTTGCCTGTCTGAAATCCGAAATGCTTAAACGTGTCAAAACTGGCCTTTTCCGATAGGATTGACACATTGAAGACACCGCTTTTGTCGATCATATCGTGCGTCAGATTGGCTTTATTGACAGTCAGTGAGATCCGGTTCGGGTCGGTTGTGACCTGCGCAGCTGTATTGGTAATGCAGCCGTTTTGTTTCATCCCGTCGCGCACTGTTACCACGAAGAGACCGTAAGATAATTTATTCATCGCTTTGTTATCCATACGCTGCCCTCCTTTTAAATAACCATGAGTGTTTCAAGCTCATATTTGCTTACTCTTATCATAGACGAGATGCGTGCAAAAAGCAACCTGTTCAGGAGATAGAAACCACTGTATAATCCTGATCTTCAACCGCCTTTTTCAAAATGTCATCGGACAGTTCCATGTCCATGGAAACAATAGCCTGATCCTGCTTATGTGAAACAATGGCCTCTGTCACACCATCCAGTTCCTCGAGTGCCTTTTTGACTCTGGCCTCGCAATGCGGACACATCATTCCTTCAATTTTCATCGTCTTTGTCATGTCAATTTCCTCCTCATGTTGTTTTGTATGTTGATCAGTTTTATCTTTATGCTCTGACAACATTCGTTCAGCCACCGGATTATGAACCGGTTTATCGTGTGAAGCGTCATGCATCTTGAACAGGTTCAGTCTGAGTGCATTCATGCAGACCGTGAAGCTGGACAGGCTCATCGCGGCCGCTCCGATCATCGGATTCATTTTCCAGGCGAACAGCCCTGCTGCCAGCGGAATGCAGATGACGTTGTAGAAAAAGGCCCAGAACAGGTTCTGATGAATGTCCCTCAAAGTAGCACGGCTCAGACGGATGGCTGCGGCAGCATCTGTCAAAGTGCTGTTCATCAGAACAATATCCGCTGAATCGATTGCCACATCAGTACCGGCTCCGATTGCGATCCCGGTATCAGCGCGCGTCAGAGCCGGAGCATCATTGATGCCGTCTCCGACCATTGCTACTTTTCCGCTCTCCTCAAGCGAACGGATGACCGCTTCTTTTTCGTCAGGCAAAACACCGGCGACCCACTCGTCTACACCGACTCTCTCTCCGATCGCCCGCGCCGTACGTTCATTATCTCCTGTGAGCATGACAACATGCAGTCCCATATTCTTAAACTGGCTGATCGCTTCTGTTGAATCAGATTTGATCGCATCTGCCACGGCGATCATGCCGATCAGTTTGCCATCCTCCTCAAAGAAAAGCGGTGTTTTTCCCTGCTTGGCACAGGCGATTTCCCTGTCGGCTGTTTCTTTTGGAACATCTGCGCGTGTGCGTATGAAACTGCCGCTTCCGCCATGAAGAGTGTGCCCTTTACATTCTGCCTTCAGTCCGTTTCCGGGAAGTGCTTCAAAATGATCTACCGGCTCATCAGTCAGGGACCATTTCTTTGCCTCCGCAACTATGGCTGCGGCCAGAGGGTGTTCGCTTCTCTGTTCTATTGTATAAGCTTTCTGCAAAAGCTCCTGCTCTGTGATGCCCTGTACAGGAAACAGATCTGTCACCTCCGGTCTTCCTGAGGTGATGGTTCCTGTCTTATCCAGCACGATGATCTGCGTTCTTCCTGCATTTTCCAATGCTTCACTGGTCTTGAACAGAATCCCGTTTTTAGCGCCCATCCCGTTGCCGACCATAATGGCGACAGGTGTTGCCAAGCCCAGAGCACAGGGGCATGAAATGACAAGAACAGAAATGCCTCTAGCCAGAGCGAAGCTTAACGTCTGTCCGGCAATGAGCCATCCGGCTGTCACAATAACGGCTATGCCGATGACTGCCGGCACGAAAATGCCGGAAACTCTGTCAGCAATACGGGCGATGGGCGCCTTTGTGGCTGCAGCATCTGAGACCATATGGATGATCTGAGCCAGCGTCGTATCTTCTCCGACACGCTCGGCCCGGCATTTGATGAAGCCGGATTGATTTATGGTGGCTGCGCTGACATGATCTCCTACCTGTTTGTCAACAGGAATCGATTCTCCGGTAAGCGCAGATTCATCGACAGCGCTGCCTCCTTCTGTCACTTCACCGTCAACCGGTATGTTTTCTCCGGGGCGCACAACAAAGATATCCCCGACCCGCACCTCATCTACCGGCACTTCCACTTCAAGTCCGTCACGCACCAGGACTGCTGTCTTCGGCGCCAGTTGCATCAGTCTCTTAAGGGCATTGGTCGTCCGTCCTTTAGACATGGCTTCCAGCATCTTCCCTATCGTAATGAGTGCCGGGATCATAGCGGCAGACTCAAAATAGAGCTGTCCGTGATAGAGATCCATCAGATCCATCTGCGCTGCTCCGCGCGCGATCATCCCGCACATTTCGTAAAAGACAAAAGTGCTCCAGGCGAATGATACTGATGATCCGAGCGCAACGAGCGTATCCATATTAGGTGCGCCGTGGATCAAAGACGAAAAACCACTTGTAAAGAACTTGTGGTTGATGATCATGACGATAGCAGCCAGAATCATCTGCGTGAGCGTCAACCCGAGATGATTATGAACAAAATACGCAGGCAGAGGCCATCCCCACATATTATGTCCCATCGAGATATACATCAATACAAAAAGAAAGACAGCTGACAGGATCAGCCTCTTTTTGAGTTTGGGTGTCTCACGGTCTTTGAGTGCTTCTTCCTGTGCCGCCAGTTCCGCAGTATAATGTCCGCTTCCGCCAGGATTACGATCCGCGCCTTTTTCCCGTGCACCGTACCCTGCTCTTTCAACAGCATCAATAATATCTGCATCCCGTGCCGTGCCCGTCACACCCATTGAATTCGTCAACAGACTGACAGAAACAGTCTCCACGCCCGGAACCTTAGCTACTGCTTTCTCAACTCTGGCCTGGCAGGCCGCGCAGCTCATTCCTGTTACAACATATTGCTTCAACACTCATTCCTCCCTGCCGCGACTATTTCATCAGTTTCTGCAGTACTCTTACAAGCTCGTCGACTGCCTCATCTCTTCCGGCTCGGATATCTTCCGATACACAGCTGTGTATGTGACACGCCAACAGTTCCTTGTTAAAGCTGTTTAAAGCGCTCGTCACGGCGGAGACCTGGATCAGGATGTCAGGACAATACGCGTCGTTCTCAACCATTTTCTGAATGCCGCGGATCTGTCCCTCAGCCAGCCTCAGACGTTTGATCAGCGCTTTCTGCTCCTCCGGCGTTCTTTTTTTCCTGCGCTCGCTGCAGGCCGGGCAGAAAGCCGTCTCCTCCTGTATTTCTCTGTTTTCTACTTGATCATCTCTCATCGCTCAATCCTCGCTTATATACCCCCGGGGGGTATCTTTTTATTTACATCATACCACATGGATCGTCCTTGTCAAGACAAAGGCCGCACAGAGCACATGCAAAAGCCCGTATCTTTCATCAACACAAAGATACGGGCTGTTCTTAACGTTTTCTTAAATCTCGCAAGCGCTGCATATGGCGTTTATGTCTCTTGTAGAAAAACAAGATGATCTTTTCCAGACGGCGTTTTAGCACGATCTGTATTTCCTCCTTGGGATGGATCGGATTGACCAGGATCTTATACAGTCCCGCATTGGTTCCGCCCCACATATCCGTGAGAAGCTGATCACCGACCACAAACGTCGTCTCCCGGTCTGTTCCCATCATCTCCATAGCCTTTTTGTATCCTTTCGATGACGGTTTATGCGCATTGCAAAGGATCTTAGTCTGGATCTCACGGTTAAACATATCCACCCGCTCATGATCATTATTTGACAGGAGGACACTGTCGAGTCCTATCTCTCTGAGCCTTTTAAACAATTCGACAGCTCTCTCATCGGCAGGCGCCCCATGCGGGACAAGCGTATTGTCGATATCAAAGATCACACCCCGGTAACCGCGGCGGTACATGTCCTCAAAATCAATCTTATACGTGCTGTCTACCCATTTATCCGGATACCATTTTTTAAACATACCGAAAAATCCTCTTTACTCTTCATCAATGATCAATTGCATAGGCAACATCTTTGCGGAAAGCTTTCCACGCGTCCTCATGCTCTACAAAATATTTCGGGCATAGCTTTCCGGTTACATCGTAATGACGGATCACCTGATCGGCCGTCAGACCGTATTTGTTGCACAGCCAGGCAGTCAACTGCACCAGAGAACAGTAAGTTTCATCGGTAAAAAACCCGCTGTCATCCGGATGACAGCACTCTATCGAGACTGTATCCCCGTTGCGTTCATTCGAGGCATACGCGATCTCCCATGTCGGTATGCACTGAATGATCTCCCCGTCCAGTCCGACAATAAAATTACTGCTCGCCTTTGTTGTCTGACTCTTTGCCAGATTCTCGAAATAATTCCTGTTATCCTGCGCAGTGGCGCCGGGATTGGCAGTATAGTGGATCACGATCCCGTCGATATGGTCCACTTCGATCCCGGGCCTTGAATACTCATTGACGCTCAGCAGCTGTACATCCAGGACGGGCTTATCGGATTTAATCCGAAGATTGCCGCGGTCCAGACCAGGTTCGTCTTTCGAACAGCGCCTCGCTGCCAGAATCATGACCAGAACAAAAACCAGAACAAACAGAATCCCGGCTAAACGCGGTCTTCGCTTTCTGCGCAGCCGGGTTTGATTCCGGGATCGCTGTATATTTCTGTTGATTCTTCTTTCTTCTCTGTATGTCACTATGACTCCCAGCTGTAATTGGGTGATTCCTTTGTGATCTGAATATCGTGCGGGTGGCTTTCTTTGAGCGATGCCGCAGATATTTTGATAAACCGGGATATCTCATGAAGAGCGGGAATAGACTCTGCTCCGCAATAACCCATTCCTGCACGGATACCGCCGATCAGCTGATATACCTCATCTTCAACATGACCCTTATAGGCAACGCGGCCTTCCACTCCCTCCGGAACCAGTTTCTTGGCATTCTCCTGGAAATAACGGTCTTTGCTGCCGTTTTCCATGGCCGCCAGAGAGCCCATACCGCGGTATGTCTTGTATTTGCGGCCCTGATAGAGCTCGAACTCGCCCGGGCTTTCATCACATCCGGCGAAGATACTGCCCATCATACAGACGTTGGCACCCGCGGCCAATGCTTTGGTCATGTCACCGGAATACTTGATGCCGCCGTCCGCAATAATCGGGACGCCTGATGCCTTTGCTGCCTCGGCGCAGTCAATGACAGCCGTTATCTGGGGCACGCCGATACCGGCAACGATTCGTGTCGTGCAGATGGATCCGGGACCGATACCGACTTTAACTGCGTCCACACCGGCTTCGATCAGATCCTTCGTTGCCTGACTGGTCGCCACATTGCCCGCGACCAGCTGAAGGTCCGGATAGGCTTCCTTGATCATATGGACTGCACGGACGACATTGGCGGAGTGACCGTGCGCAGAATCAAGCACCACCACATCCACCTGGGCTTTGATGAGCTTCTCTACTCTGTCGAGGCAATTTGCCGTGATACCGACTGCCGCGCCGCATAAAAGCCTGCCCTGATCATCCTTAGCTGAATTCGGATACTTGATCTGCTTCTCAATATCCTTGATCGTGATCAAGCCTTTCAGATTGCCCGCTTCATCGATAATCGGAAGCTTCTCCTTGCGTGCTTCCGCAAGGATCTTTTTGGCCTCCTCCAGCGTGATACCCTCTCTGGCTGTAATCAAATGCTCCGCACATGTCATGCGGTCTTTGATTTTCATCGTCATATCATCCACAAACTTCATGTCGCGGTTTGTGATGATACCGACAAGCTTTTTGCCCTCTGTGATCGGAACGCCGGAGATACGGTATTTATGCATCAGCTCATCAGCATCCGCCAGGGTATGCTCGGCTGAAAGAGAAAACGGATCCGTGATAACGCCGTTTTCGGATCTCTTGACCATGTCGACTTCTTCTGCCTGCTGATCAATGGTCATATTTTTGTGGATGATGCCGATACCGCCCTGTCGTGCCATCGCGATCGCCATGCGGTGTTCTGTGACCGTATCCATCCCCGCGCTCATCATCGGGATATTCAGTCTGATCTTCTGCGTTAAATACGTCGACACGTCCACCTGATTAGGCACGACCTGTGAGTATCCGGGCACCAATAAAACGTCATCAAATGTGATTCCCTCTCCGACGATACGGCTCATTCTCTCCTCCTTTATTTCGATCTGTTTAAATGCATCATGCCGCCTTTTTTGACGGCAAATATGATTCAATTATTATACATTCTATCAGTTGAAATGTCTATATGACCTTAGCCAGAACCAGACCCCAAAGGATGAATGTGACAAGCAGAACAAGCGAGACAACCAGAACACCCCATTTGGTTGTTCTTTTGCCGGCATCGCTCTGCGCAACCAGACCGGCTTTCCTGAGCGCAGTGACGACCGGCTTGTACAATACCATCGTCAGTGTCGCGTTGATACCGCCTTTTGCCAGGTTGAAAGGCAAAAAGACTGTCATCAGCATTCCGGCGACAACTGAACGCGGCACTCCCATATAAAGCGGTGTGATCAGCCAGTTCCATAAAAGCATGATGACTGTCATGCATACCACGCCGCAGACCAGGCCCGTGACCGCACTTTTCATGTTTTTGTTGCGGCGGTATATGGCAGCCGCAACACAAGCGAATGAACAGCTTGACAGAAGATTCATCACGAGTCCGATCGGCCCTGTTGAGCTGATGGTGATCATCTCGATCAAAGAGACGATCAAAGCAATCAACGCCGCCTGAAGCGGCCCCAGGATAAACCCGCCGATCGCAATAACAACATCCTTCAGATCAAAGGATAAAAAGCCCTGTACTGTCGGCAGAAAATTGGATATCCATTTTGCTATAAATGCGATGGCACAGAGCATCGCCATGGTGACCAATGTCTTTGATGAGAATTTACCTGTTCTTTGTTCGTTCATGTTCGTCTCCTTTCCGTGGTGCCTGAAGGAAAGACAGTCGAAAGAAAAGCTCCGGCGATATTCATCGTCAGAGCTTTAGGATCGTATCCGTCTCTTCTCCCATCCGGACTTAAGACTGCTTCATGCAGCTATCACCGTCGGTACCGGAATTGCACCGGTTCATGTGTCAAAACACTCGCGGACTGTCACCGCCGGTGGGGATTTGCACCCCGCCCTGAAGATACTGTTTTTTGCTATAGGCATATTATCACAAAAGTGTATGTCGTGCAACTTCCGTCTTATGAGCGGATGCTAACATAGACTCCCTGTCCCCTGCCGCCTTTGATCTCAAGGGATTTGAAATCCGAGACAAACTCCTTGAGATACTTATACTGCTTGCCTCCCTTGGCATTGTAATAGCGCACATCAAAGTTTTTGTAAAAGCGCTGAAGTTCATTGCCGATCTGACCAAGATCCGTGGCCTTGCCCATATCATCGTTTTCCATGATGATCTGCTTGATCTTCTCCTCCACAGCCCTCTTGCTCGGCGTGTTGCCGGCTCCTACTACCGGTTTTGCAGCCTGAGATGATTTCTCATCACTCCTCTGCTTCTTCTCTTCCTCCTGCGCCTGTTTGGCCAGCACATCGATATAAACAAACTTATCAAAAGCATTCTCAAGTGCCTGTGTTGCCTTGTCCGACTCGCCCATGCCGATGACCATCACACCGGCTTCCTGAAGTCTTCTGGCCAGAGATGTGAAATCACTGTCTGAGGAGACGATACAGAAGCCGTCGACATTTCCGTTATACAAGATATCCATGGCATCGATAATCAAAGCGGAGTCCGATGCGTTTTTGCCACGTGTATTATTGATCTGCATCATCGCCTTCAGAGAGTTTTTATTGATCTGCGCTTCCCATTTTGTGCGCACGATCCGGTCCCAGCTCCCGTAGATCCGCTTATAAGAGCAGACCCCGTACTGTTCAACCTCTTCCATTATGTAGTCCGCATATTGAGCGGAGATATTCTCCGCATCGATCAGAAGCGCGAACCGCTTTTCATCTGTCATATATTTATCCTCCTTTATCAAATCACCAGATCATGGAGCTTCGGGAAGATCCTGAGGCTCCTCTCCAGTGTTCCGGTCAGTTTTGCTATCGTGATTCCGTAGTTGGTAAAAGGAACGTCCTGATCCTGTGCGGCATGCATTCGTGAGAGCACCTCTCTCTCAGTCAGCATGCAACCTCCGCAATGCAGAATCAGATCATAACCGCCGGGATCTTCCGGAAACTCTGTTCCGGAAACTGTCTCGTACACAAAGTCATGACCGGTCGCTTGCTTCAGCCAGTTCGGGAGCTTGACCGTACCGATGTCATTGCACTGGCGGTGATGTGTACAGCCCTCCGCGACCAGAATACGCGCGCCTTCCGCAAGATCATCAATCGCCGCAGCGCCGGCGACCGCCTCGTCCAAAAAACCTTTATAGCGTGCCAGCATGATCGAAAAAGAAGTCAGCGGAATGCGGTCAGGGACGATCTGATCCACGATCTCAAAAGCCTGGCTGTCAGTAATCACGATAGCGGGATCCTCCTTAAGCGCCGCCAGCGTCTCAGCCAGTTCTGTCTCCTTGGTCGTCATAACGATCGCATCGCTGTCCAGTATATCTCTGATTGCCTGAACCTGCGGCAGGATCATTCTGCCTTTCGGTGCTGATTCATCGATGGGGGTCACCAGAACGACCACATCTTTCGGTTTGATCACATCACCGACAAGCCTTAGCGTGGTCTGTTTCGGTGCCAGTCTTCCCAGCATTTCCTTAAGTTCAAAGATGTTCTGTCCTGTTGCCGCACTGACCCAGATCTCTTTTTCAGTATGATCCGGAACAGTCTCAAGCTGATCACATTTATTGTATGCGATCACGCAGGGAATCTCCTTGGCCTGAATGATGGAGAGCAGTTCTTTTTCATCATCATTCATGCCGCGTGTCGCATCAGTAACCAGAATCGCGATATCGGTTGTCGCGAGCTTCTGACGTGTCTTTTTGACGCGCAGCTCTCCCAGTTCGCCCTCATCATCAAATCCCGGCGTATCTGTGATAACGACAGGCCCCAACGGGAGCAGCTCCATGGCTTTCCTGACCGGATCTGTCGTCGTGCCCTTCACAGCTGAAACGACTGCAAGATCCTGTCCTGTGACTGCGTTCATCAGACTTGATTTGCCGACATTGCGGCAGCCAAACAGGCCGATATGAATCCGTGAGCTTCCCGGTGTATCATTTAAACTCATCTTTTACTCTCCCAAAGTATCAAGTCTTTAAGCTTTTGCACAGCTCGCTTTGGCGCTGACGCCCTCAAGCCTTCCCAGAGATCCCGACAGGGCGTTGATCCGGTCCATAGGGGCATCGAGTGCAATACAGATCACATGCACATTTTTCTGCCTGTACGGGAGCCCCATACGGCCGATGATGAACTCGTTGTATTGATGTAAAAGCTCATTGACGCGCTCAACCGATCCTAAATCGTCGATGATAATACTTAAAACAGCCACTTTTGTTTCCATGTACCTACCTCATATCCTCTTTATGATGTTGAATTCTGTTCTATTTTAACTAATTAACTGAAAATTGTAAATGTTGCACCAAAAGAGCGCATTGTATTCAGGATAAAAAACATTTATAATGAACGCATGTCTGATAAATTGATCTCAATTAAAAACATATCAAAATCTTTTGACGAGATTCCTGTCCTGGAGAAGCTGAATCTGTACATCCGGGAGAATGAGTTCCTGACGCTTCTGGGTCCTTCTGGCTGCGGGAAGACCACCCTCCTGCGCATACTCGGAGGTTTTGAGGAACCCGATACCGGACGCATTCTCTTTGAAGGAAAGGATATCACTGCGCTTGCGCCCAATAAGCGCCCACTGAACACTGTCTTTCAGAAGGATACTCTCTTCTACCATATGTCTGTGGCAGACAATATCGCATTCGGTCTGAAGATCAAGGGTAAGTCCAAGACGTATATACAGGACAGAGTGCACTATGCTCTGCATCTGGTCGGACTCGACGGTTTCGGTGAGCGTTTCCCGGATTCTCTTTCGGGCGGGCAGGCACAGCGCATCCAGATCGCACGCGCCATCGTCAACGAACCGAAGGTGCTGCTCCTTGACGAACCGCTCTCCGCACTTGATCTGAAGCTGCGTCAGGATATGCAGTATGAACTGATCCGTTTAAAAGAAGAGCTCGGCATTACCTTTATCTATGTCACACACGATCAGGAAGAAGCCCTGACCATGTCTGATACCATCGTCGTCATGAACGGCGGCCGCATTCAGCAGATCGGTACACCGGAAGATATCTACAATGAGCCACAAAATGCTTTTGTGGCCGATTTCATCGGTGACGGCAATATTTTTGACGCGATCATGATCAAGGATAAACTTGTCCGGCTTCTCGGAGCTGAGTTTGAATGCGTCGATACCGGCTTCGGAGAGATGAACCCCGTCGATGTCATCATCCGCCCTGAGGATGTAGAGATCGTCTCTCCTGAACAGGGAACCATAACAGGTGTTGTCACATCCGTTATCTTTAAAGGCGTTCACTATGAGATGGATATTCTGGCACACAACTACCACTGGACGGCGCACAGCACGAAAATGGCGCCTGAGGGTGAGACTGTCGGGATCCGAATCGATCCGTTCAATATCCAGGTCATGAATAAACCCATCCGCGAAGATCAGGAGACTCTGGTCAATGAATAGGCCATTCAGAAAGACATCAGCGGGTCTGGAAGAGCCCCGCGGCAGAAAGCATCCGGGAGCTGCCTGGCTGGCCGGTCCCTATCTGTTGTGGGCGCTTGCCTTCACTGTCATTCCGCTCGTCCTGATCTTCTGGTTCGGTTTCACAAATGCTGACAATCAGTTTACCTGGAGCAATCTCACCTCCATAGGTGATCCTGACAATCTGAAAGCTCTTGCGCTTGCGCTGCTTTTAGCAACGGCAGCAACCATTCTCTGCCTACTTCTGGCTTATCCGATCGCACTGATCCTGGCAGGTCTCAAAAGCGGCAGCAGCGCTCTGATCGCCATGCTGTTCATTCTGCCCATGTGGATGAACTTTTTGCTGCGCACGATCGCATGGCAGAATCTTCTTGAAAACAACGGTGTCATCAACACGATCCTCAAGTTCTTTCATCTGCCCGCTATGACACTGATCAATACACCTGGTGCGGTCATTCTCGGCATGGTTTACAATTTCCTTCCGTTTATGATCCTGCCCATCTATACCGTCTTATCCAAGATAGACCGGGAAGTCGTGATGGCTGCCCGGGATCTGGGCGCCGGTCCGTGGCAGACTTTTGCCAGGATCACCCTGCCCCTGTCAAAACCGGGTGTGATCAGCGGTATCACGATGGTCTTCGTCCCCTCACTGACAACCTTCGTGATCACCGATCTTCTCGGCGGCGGGAAGATTCAGCTGATCGGCAACACGATTGAACAGGAGTTTGTACAGGGAAGCAGCTGGCATGTCGGATCAGGTCTTTCGATCGTTCTGATGATCTTCGTTATCGCCAGCATGGCTCTGATCGCCAAATATGATCCTGACAGTTCCGGTGCAGTGATCGGAGGTCAGCGATGAAACGGACGGTCAAAACAATCAAAGGGCTGTACACTGCTCTGCTTATTCTCTTTATGTATGCGCCGATCATCGCCATGATCGTGCTGTCTTTCAACGCATCCAAATCGCGTGCTGTCTGGGGCGGGTTCACCCTGCATTGGTATCACAGTTTATTCCATGACGGACCGATCCTCTCGTCCTTCTACAACACCATTATCATAGCGCTGATCGCCGCTGTGATCTCCACTGTGATCGGGACATTTGCCGCCATCGGTATCACCCGGATGCGCACGTTCATGCGCACCTCCTCGATGGTGGTCACCAATATCCCGATGCTCAACGCAGATATCGTGACCGGAATTGCCTTAATGCTGCTGTTTATAGCCTGCCGGATGACTCTGGGCTTTACGACTGTCCTGATCGCGCATATCTCGTTCTGCATCCCCTATGTCATTTTAAGTGTCCTTCCCAAGCTCTCACAGGCAAGGCGTACCACCTATGAAGCTGCACTTGATCTGGGCGCTTCTCCGCTGCAGGCTTTTACCCGCGTCACACTTCCGGACCTGCTTCCGGGTATCGTATCCGGTTTTATGCTTGCATTTACGATGTCACTGGATGATTTTATCATCACGCATTTCACAAAAGGGCCCGGAGTTGACACGCTCTCGACAAGAATCTACAGCGAAGTACGCAAGGGGATCCGTCCCGAGATGTACGCGTTATCCACGCTGCTCTTTGCTCTCGTCCTTCTCCTGCTGGTCCTGATCAACAATGCCCCTGCGCCCGGACGGCGCGCCACCCGCAGGCAGCTCGTGCTCTCCCGCGTGATACCTGCCTTCCTGATATTCAGTGTGCTCGGGTTTACTTTATACCACGCCCACGCAGGTTCTGTTAACACCGGAAACGGCCAGGTTGTGGTCTACAACTATGGAGAATACATGGATCCCGAAGTCATCGAGATGTTCCAGAAGGAAACCGGTATCGAGGTGATCTATGAAGAATATGAAACGAATGAGGTCATGTATCCCAAAGTCGCATCCGGCGCCATCTCCTACGATGTGCTCTGTCCGTCAGAATACATGTGCCAGCGCATGCTGGAGGAGGACTTCCTCAGGCCGATCGATATGGATTCATTGAAGAATAAAGACAATATAGGAGATGAATTCTGGGAGATCTGCAGGAGCGTTGATCCCGATAACCGGTACTTTGTTCCCTACAGCTGGGGTACGATCGGCATTCTGTACAATAAAAAGATGGTGGATGAGCCGGTGGACAGCTGGTCGATCCTGTGGAAAGAAAAGTATAAGGGAAACATTCTGATGCAAAACAGTGTCCGGGATGCACTCGGTATCACTCTGAAATATCTCGGATATTCGCTGAACTCAACTGACCTTGATGAGCTGACGGAGGCGCGCGATATGCTGGTCAGACAAAAGCCTCTTGTGCAGGCCTATGTCGTGGATCAGGTGCGCGATAAAATGATCGGAAATGAGGCTGCGCTGGGCGTCATCTACTCAGGCGAGGCCAGGATCTCGCAGGCATCCAATCCTGATCTGGAGTATGTGATCCCCAAAGAAGGCTCTAATATCTGGGTCGACGGATGGGTTATTCCGAAGAATGCGCGCAATGTTGAAAACGCGCAGAAATGGATCGATTTTATGTGCCGGCCCGAGATCGCCAAAATGAATTTTGAGTTTATGACCTACTCTACACCCAACACAAAAGTACGGGATCTTTTAACTGATCCCGCACTTAAAGATTCTGATATTCTCTTTCCGTCTGAAGAAGATCTTAAGGACTGTGAGCTTCTTCACTATCTCGGAAAAGACACCACCGATCTCTACAACAAGCTTTGGCGTGATATCAAGAGCAAATAAGCTGTATCCTCATTCACGCTGACGGTATGTACTCTGCCGGGGACGCTTTCGCTCTGGTCAGACGCAGCGGTACTAAGCGCGCAAAACACGCACGCTAAGTACCGGCGTCTTCTAAGCCCCGCAGCAGAGCACATACCGTCAGCGTGCGTACATATACACCATATAGAATCATTTATCAAATTAAATCTATATCGAAGAGTGATAACTGGGTATCTTCCGGTAAATCACCGAACAGCCCCTCTTTGTCCATAATCTCCATGATCGTTCCGTTGACTTTACTGCGCTTTTGAAAATCGCTGCGAGACAGATACGGACCGTCTTTCGCAGCCTCGGCAGCGAGTGTGGCGGCTGCCTCGCCCATTCCGTCAATGGAGTTGAACGGCGGGAGCAGTTTTCCGTCAACTATCTGGAAATCCATCGCTTTGGACCGGTAAATATCGATCGGCAGAAATTCAAGTCCGCGCGCATACATTTCCTGCACAATTTTCAAATCACGCAGGGTGTCTTCTTCCTTGGCTGACAATCTCTCGTTGTAGGACCCCTTTTTGCGCCGTGTGTATTCCTCGATCATATGATTGACTTTTTCCGGCCCGTGGCACATCAGCACATAGGAGAAAGCCTTCGCCCTGATAGTGAAAAACGCAGCATAATAGGCCAGAGGATAGTTGACTTTGCAATAGGCGATCCTGTACGCCATCATCACATAGGCGGAGGCATGTGCCTTCGGAAACATATACTGGATCTTATTGCAGGATTCTATATACCATTCCGGGACACCGTGCGCTCTCATCACTTCTTCCTGATCAGGCTGTAAGTCACGTCCTTTTCTGACTGCCTCCATGATTTTAAAGGAGAGTCCCTTATCGATCCCGCGTCCGATCAGATACAGCATGATATCATCACGCGTACAGATACACGAACCGAGCGTGGCCGTGCCCGATTTGATCAGGTCCTGCGCGTTATGGGTCCACACATCGGTACCGTGTGAGAGACCCGATATCCTGATCAGGTCAGACAGTGAACGCGGTTTGGCTTCGCTGACCATCTGGATAACAAAATCTGTTCCGAATTCCGGGACTCCCAGACAACCGAGCGGACATCCGCCGATATCATCCGGTTTGATCCCAAGTGCCTGTGTCCCGGCAAACAGACTCATCACATCCGGATCATCCAGAGGCACTTCCGTCGCATTGAACGCTTTACCTGTCAGCTGGGGCACCAGCTCTTCCAGCATACGGATCATTCTGGGATCATCATGTCCCAGAATATCGAGTTTGAGAAGGTTCTCATCGATCGAGTGATAATCAAAATGCGTCGTCACGATACCCGATTTCATATCATTGGCCGGGTGCTGGATCGGTGTGAAGGAATTGATGTTTTCTCCGTAAGGCATAACGACAATACCACCCGGATGCTGTCCTGTGCCGCGTCTGATGCCCGTACAGCCGTTTTTAAGGCGTTCTATCTCGCATTTACGGGGAGAACTGCCCTTCTCGTCAAAATAGCTTCTGACGTAGCCAAAGGCCGTCTTATCCTTGATCGTGCCGATCGTTCCGGCTTTAAATGTCTGCCCTTCGCCAAATAAGACCTCGGTGTACTTATGGGCATTGGACTGATAATCACTCGAGAAGTTCAGATCGATATCAGGCTCTTTATCACCTTTAAATCCCAGAAATGTCTCAAACGGTATGTCATATCCGTCTTTTTTCAGAGGCGTTCCGCATTTGGGACAGACAGCATCAGGCAGATCCCACCCGCAGTCGACATCAGCCTCTTTGATCCGTTCGGATTCAAACTCACTGTAATGGCATTTCGGACAGTAATAATGAGCAGAGAGCGGATTGACTTCCGTGATCCCCGCCATGGTCGCGACAAAGGATGATCCGACAGATCCCCTTGAGCCGACGAGATACCCGTCTTCATTTGATTTAGCGACCAGTTTCTGCGCAATGATATACATGACAGCATAGCCGTTTGAGATGATCGAATTAAGCTCTCTGTCAAGTCGCTCCTGCACTATCTTGGGAAGAGGATCGCCGTATATCTCATGTGCTCTTGTAAAGCAGATGTCGGTCAGCGTCTTGTCGGAGTTTTCAATGACCGGCGGACACTTATCAGGTCTGACCGGTGCGATCAGCTCGATACTGCGCGCGATCAGCTGCGGCATATCGATGACGACCTCATGGGCCTTCTCTTCTCCGAGATAAGAAAACTCATCCAGCATTTCCTGTGTCGTGTGCAGATAAAGAGGCGGTTGGTTTTCACCGTCTGCCATACCGTTTCCCACCTGGATGATCCGGCGAAACACTTCATCCTCCGGATCAAGAAAATGAACGTCTCCTGTCGCGCACACCGGTTTGTGCAGTTTTTCTCCAAGCGCAACGATTCTCTTATTGACATCACGGAGGTCGTCGAAAGACCGGATATCAGCACTGCGCTCATCATCGATCAGGTACGCGTTGTTGCCGACAGGCTGAATCTCCAGATAATCGTACCAGGTCGCGATCTTTTCGATTTCCTCCTCACTCAGATCCTCGGTAATGGCTCTGTAAAGCTCTCCCGATGAACAGGCGCTTCCGACGATCAGTCCGTCGCGGTAACGGTTCAGTTCACTCTTCGGGATACGAGGCTTACCTATCTTTTTGCCCCCGCCATAATACTCAAGATGAGCTTTGGATGTGAGTGTGTACAGATTGACGCGGCCAATATCATTTCTGGCCAGTAAAATGACATGGAAAGTCGGCAGATTTTTCGGATTGATCCCGTTTTGCCGGACATACAGATCCAGGTCACTTACCGTACGCATTCCCTGTGCTTTCATTTTATCGAGAAGGGCTCCGAATATCTCGCCGCACACACGCGCGTCATCCGTGGCACGGTGATGCGCAAAAGGCGGAAGTTTGAGAGCTTTTGCTACAGTATCCAGTCTGAATCTGGTCAGTTCCGGCAAAAACAGCCTGGCCAGTTCCACTGTATCCAGATAGGCAAATGAGCGCTCTATCCCGCAGCGCCTGCAGGCCTGTTCCAAAAAGCCCACATCAAAACCTGCGTTGTGCGCGATCAGCATAGACTCTCCGATAAATTTCAGGAACTCAGGAAGCACTTCCTCGATAGAAGGCGCGCTCTTTAGGTCCTCTGCTGTAATACCGGTCAATTCCGTTATCCGATAGGGAACTTCCCTGCCCGGATTTACATAGGACGAAAACTCCTTACTGCATTTTCCGTTGACGATTCTGACAGCGCCGATCTCGATGATGCGGTCTCCTATTCTGGAAAAACCGGTTGTCTCAAAATCGAGTGCGACAAAAGTGCCGTTCAGAGGATTCTCGCCTCCTCCCCTGCTGACAGACCTCAGATCATCCACCAGATAGCCCTCAACGCCGTAAATCGGTTTGAAAGAATCATCCTTGGGAAGCGAATTCTTATAAGCGTGTATGTCCGGAAATGCCTGTAAGACGCCGTGATCGGTGATAGCCAGCGCTTCATGTCCCCAGTCATGTGCACGTGCCAGCAGTGACTTGGGAGACGAAACCGCATCCATATCACTCATCCTTGTATGGCAGTGCAGCTCTATACGCTTCTGAGGCGCATCATCATGTCTGCGCTCTCTGAAATCATCCGCCTGTCTGATACCGAAGACATGGGAAACCATCGTATCCTTCTCAAAGGAATCATACTCCACACGCCCGCAGACAGTCAGGAATGCATCGACCCTGATCTTCGAGAGGATCTCATCCAGTTTTTGATTGGGAACAAAGATCTTGGTTTTGATGGAATCAGTGTAATCTGTTCCGGAAAACGACAGCACAGTTTTCTCGTTCTTGATCTCACGTACATCAAGATCAAAAACCTGACAATCAAACGCCTGCAGATCCTCACCTTCGTGAAGCGAACTGATGGGGACCGTCTCCTGCTTAAAAGAACGTCCGTAAATCATTCCTGATCTGCTTCTCTTTTTCGGCGCTTCCTCAGGCGCACTGACGGGGGCAGGTTCCGGAGCCGGAGCGGGCTGCCGGATAACCGGTTCCACAGGCGGCAGCGCACGTTCTGATCGCTCGTCTCTTTCCACTGCTGTGATGCGGATCTGAGGACTCAGTCCGAAATGCTCTTTAAAGATGACAGCCAACTCCTGGCAAATAGCATCCCGGCGGTTGAGTAAAAGTCTGGACTCAGGTATCTTCAATTCAATAGTATTTACCGATACACAGTCCCACTGTGCCAACTTGAGGATCTCCCTGTCAAGGCGGCCGCTGCGTTCATGGACCAGGGCAATGACCTCATCGCGCAGGCTGTCTGGAAAGCCATCAAGATCCCGCACACGGTCATGTACGGCAAAGATCTCAAAACGGACCTGTCTTTTTTCTTCAAAAAGCTGGCTGCTGACAGCTTGCTCCACTTCCAGGACATGGCTGTGTTTTGGCATTGCATCACTGTTAAGACGCACTTTAAGGACATGTCCGTCTGCGCTTAAATGTACCTCGCTTACAGTCATGCCCTCAAATTCACTATGTAATGCCTTATTGATTTTTAAAGTCGGGAAAACTTCAAAAAAGAGACGATCCATGCCTTAACCTTCCCAGTGATCTAACTCGTCCTTTAGTGCCGCCAAAAGCTCTCCTTCCGGAAGCTTCTTTACGATCTCCCCTTTTTTGATCAGCAGACCTTCACCTCTTCCTCCGGCTATCCCCAGATCTGCTTCCTTGGCCTCCCCCGGGCCGTTGACAACACAGCCCATCACAGCGATTTTGATCGGATAATCATATCCTGCTGCCAATGTCTCCACCTGCTGCGCCAGTGTGATCAGATCGATCTGTGTACGACCGCACGTCGGGCAGGACACAACTTCAATTCCCTGTCTCCTGAGATCCAGCGCCTCCAGAAGCAGCTTAGCTGCCTTCACTTCCTGAACAGGATCTCCCGTCAGCGATATACGCAGCGTATCACCCAGACCCTCCCATAGGAGAATGCCCAATCCTGCCGCCGACTTGACGGTTCCTCTGAAAGGCGTCCCCGCTTCTGTGATACCTATATGAAGCGGATAAGCACAAGTCTGGGCAATCATCTCATGAGCCCGGATGCACATCGGGACATCTGTGGATTTCACGCTGACAACGATCTGGTCAAAATCCATCTGCTCGATCAGCGCCACTTTGTCCAGTGCGCTCTGCGCAAGTCCCTGAGCCGTCACACCTCCGTCACGCTTAAGATAACGCTTCTCCAGCGATCCGCTGTTGACGCCAACGCGGATCGGTACGCGGTATTCCTTTGCTTTGCGGACGACCTTGATAAGCCTCTCATCTTCGCCGATGTTTCCGGGATTGATCCTGATGGCATCAGCTCCGGCCTCGATCGCCGCGAGAGCCAGCCTCCAGTCAAAATGGATATCAGCCACCATCGGCAGATGAACCTGCTTTTTGATCTCACCGAATGATACCGCTGCCTCCTGATCGGGAACAGCCAGACGGATGATCTCACATCCCGCTTCCTCAAGGCTGAGGATCTGGGTCACAGTCGAAGTAACATCCTGCGTCTGTGTATTCGTCATGGACTGAACCGCGATCGGACTTCCCCCGCCGATCGGAACAGAGCCTACCATGACCTTGTTTGTCTGTTCACGCGTGATCATCAATGTGCCTTTTCGAAAACGATCTGGTCACCCGAATCCGGGTTGCGCAGCGTCAGCATGTCCTCAGCGGCTTCATAGTAAAACGTCCCGTTCAGCATATTCATGTCTGCACGCAGCGTATCGGGATCCTGTGCCTCGCGCGCCTTTTTTTCTACAACTTTAAAATCAGGTTCAAAGGCGATCAGCTGTTCTCCGCGATTGATCTCACTGTTCATCTTGACTGTCACATCTGACAATTCGTCTGATTCCGGCCATGAAGCCGTGACAGCGCCAAACGAAGGAATGGTCAGCGTCAGATCACTGTCAGTACTTATCCATGTCCCGCGTGTAGGATTATCCACCATGATGCGGATCATAAAAAAGGCAGCTACCAGAATCGCGATCAGCAAAGATGCTGTTGCCGTAACACGCCATAGACGAGTTCTGTTTTCTTCTTTCATCCTACTCCTCCAAACAAAACACCAAGCAATCCATAAGAGACAACCGACATGATCACCGTTGCAAGACAAATACCGATGACCACAGCCGTAAATGCTTTCTTGAACGGAATATCTAACAGCGAGGCGATCAGTGAGCCGGTCCATGCACCAGTCCCGGGCAGCGGGATCCCGACAAACAGAACCAGTCCCCAGAACTCATACTTCTGGACCCGGTCACTCTTATCCATCGCCTTTTTTTCAAGCTTTTCAACAACCGGTCTCAAGCGTTTTGTCTGCTTGAGCTTCGAAAACACCGGTGTAATAAAAAGTAATATAAACGGTACCGGAATCAAGTTGCCGATCACACAGATCGGTATCGCCTCAAGAATCGGTACGTTCAGGAAGGCCGGAGATGCCGCAAGCAGCCCCCCGCGCAGTTCCAGGATCGGAATCATGGAGATGATAAAGATCGTTAGTTTTTTACCGGCTGTAACGCCCAGATGTGCGACAAACCAGTTTACGAGGTTTTGCATACAGCGACTCCCTTTTCCTCCAGCATCACGGGTTTGTACGAAAGCTTGGCTTTGCGCAGACCCGGCGCTCCGGTATCATCCTCCCGGTTGATATAGCGCACAGCGCCGCATTCATGCCGCACAAACTCCCGGTTAATCATGGGATATGCACCCTGCACATCAGCCAGGGCTTTTTCCACGTGAACGACAAATGTGTCGTCGGACAATTGCTCGCCGATCGAGAAAGCGACCGGTTCATTCCCTGTATAGAGAATACCGCCTGTCAGATGCAGCTCATCGAACATTTCAATTTCCCGCAGACACACGCACAGCTCCTCACTTTTGCCCTCGTCAAGGTCCTGACCGGCCCCCGCATCACAGCTGTTTTCTTCACGCCATTTGAGCGCAACCTTGCGCGCATCTGCCGCATTTTCTTTTGACAGCGGCTCGTAATGCCAATCGGGGTATCTCTCTTCAAAGCGGTGAATATGGTTGCGCTTCCCGTGGAATTTCTTACCTGACAGATTTGCAAGCTGATCCCGTTCATAGATATAGTCGGCAAAATCCCGGTTGTATGTGATCTCCCACCGACCGGGCTGCAACTCTTCCAGAACGCTGAAAAAAGCCGGTGTCATGCAAAACAGACAGAGTGGCTGGCCGAACTCCTCGGCTGCGTAGCGCTCCATCAGTTTAAGCGCTCTGCCGATATCTTCCTTCTCGCCTGCAGGCCATGAAAAAACCATTGTGCCTGCCAGATTTCTTCTGAAAACCAGAGTATTACAGATCTCGGCAAACTTGACCTGCTCAAACTCTATCCACAAAAAGATA
The DNA here is from genome assembly GCA_017515965.1 of Lachnospiraceae bacterium. Lineage (GTDB taxonomy): Bacteria > Bacillota > Clostridia > Lachnospirales > Lachnospiraceae > RUG842. The sequence goes on along the minus strand of JAFWDW010000168.1, from coordinate 6,537 downwards.
TTGGCAAAGCATCTCTCACAACTGCGGCTCTGATAACGGTCAAAATACCCGCGTATCAACTCCTGATGTTCCAGTGTCGGTTTTATAAAAGAAATATCCATCGTCAGATTCTTTCTCCCATACCGGCGAGCTTCGCTGTCTGATCTGCGGTGATCAGCGCGTCTATAATCTCGTCCAGGTCCCCGCCCAGTACTTCTGTCAGCCGGTGTGTCGTCAATTTGATCCTGTGATCTGTTACGCGGCCCTGCGGGAAGTTATAGGTGCGGATCTTCTCTGATCTGTCACCGGTTCCGACCTGACTGCGTCTCTCTGCCGCCAGAGCATCGTGTTGTTTCTGCATCTCAAGGTCATAAAGCCTTGCGCGCAGCACTTTGAGCGCCTTCTCTTTATTCTTTAACTGTGATTTCTCATCCTGACAGGAGATCACGATTCCCGTCGGATGATGCGTCAGACGTACAGCAGAATCCGTTGTATTGACGCACTGGCCTCCATGACCGGTCGCGCGGAACACATCAAAATGATAGTCGTTCGGATCCAGCTGAACATCGACTTCCTCTGCCTCGGGCATGATAGCGACCGTGACAGTCGATGTGTGGATACGTCCGCCGCTCTCCGTCTCCGGTATGCGCTGTACGCGATGGACGCCGCTCTCATATTTAAGTCTTGAGTAAGCACCTGATCCGTTCACCATGAAGACGACTTCTTTATAACCGCCGATACCGCTCTCGTTGACCGAAATCATATCGATTTTGAAACTGCGCCTTTCAGCGTAACGCATGTACATACGGCATAGATCAGCGGCAAACAGCGCCGCCTCATCGCCGCCTGCACCGGCTCGTATCTCAACGATGACGTTCTTGTCATCGTTCGGGTCTTTGGGAAGCAGCTGGATCTTCAGTTTCTCCTCCAGCATCTCCTGCTGTTTCTTTGCCGTATCAAGCTCCTCTTTGGCCATCTCGCGCATTTCCGGATCTGACTCTTCTTCCAGGATCAGAATCGCTTCCTGTTTATTATCCAGGCATTCCTGATACGCACGCCAGCTCTCGACGATCGGAAGCAGTTCACTCTGCTCTTTCATCAGGTTCTGAAAGCGCACAGGATCAGACGCCGCATCGGGCGCCTGAAGCAATTGCATGAGCTCTTCATACCGATCTGATAATTCTTTGATTCTGGAAAACAATTAGCTTCTCCTTAAATAATCAGAAATACCCCTTATAGTATACTACATTTCTTCACATATGTCCTGCGATTACTCGATCCAATCCTGCCAGATCCTGTCGGCATTCTATACCGGTGAACCTGTACCGGGTGAAAAGCTCCCTGACAGGCTCTTTCTGGTCATATCCGATCTCAACGATCAGCCAGCCCCCCGGCTCCAGATACCGCCTCGCCTGCGGGATCATCTTCCTGTAAATCGACAGGCCGTCTTCTCCTCCGTCCAGTGCGCCCAGCGGATCATGGTCGCGCACTTCCGGCTCGAGGTCTTTTATCACATCTGAAGGAATATACGGTGGATTAGAGACAATGAAAGAATACGTCTCCGGAGGGATCTCATCAAACAAATCAGACTGCACCCATGTGATGAGATCTTCCTGATGATTCCGCTGCCCATTGATCCGGGCAGTCCTGAGCGCGGCGGGTGAAATATCGGATCCAACGCCCTTCCAGAGCGTTTCATCAGAACCGCGATTCAGATAATGCAGCAAACTGATCAGAATACAGCCGCTTCCGCAGCCTATATCAAGAACCTTTCCGGACTGCATTTCAGCCGCCTTCTCGAGTGCTGTCTCGACCAGTGTCTCTGTATCGGATCTTGGAATCAGAACATCAGGATCGACCGAAAAGGGCAGCCCCATAAACTCTGTCTCCCCGAGCAGATGCTGGAGCGGGATCCTGCCTGCTCTCTTTTTAAGCAGACGCAGACAGTTCTCTGCCTGGCGGTCATCGATCCGCCGCTCCCCTTCTGCGATCAGATCAGAGCGGTCAATTCCGGTGATGAACTGAATCAGTCTGAAGGCGTCATAAGCCGTGTCAGGCACACCGGCTTCCTCAAGCATCCTGCATGCTTTTTCGTATAATTCATGAAGCGTCATGGTCACCAAAATTCTCTTCCTGCCATTGTCTCCAATCAAAGACGGCATTGACCGATGCGATCGCGCACTCGATCATTGAATCGTCCGGTTCTTTGACGGTCAGTCTCTGACACAGAAGACCGGGAGCCGAAAGGATCCTGATCCATCCGGCATCACTTTTTCCGGCAGCGCGCAGGATCTCATAAGAGATACCGCTGACAACCGGAAGGAGCAAAAGCCTGATCAGTATCCTCAGCCAAAGTGTGTCAACCCGGATAAAGAGTCCGACGATGATGCTGACAATGACTACAAAAAACAGGAAACTGGTTCCGCAGCGCTTATGTGCTGTCGGACAGGTGCGGACATGCTCCACATCGAGAGGCATGTTGCTCTCGACACAGTTAATGCTCTTGTGTTCAGCACCATGGTACTGAAATACACGCTGAATATCCTTCATGCGGGAAATCAGAACCAAATAGGCAATAAAAATAACGAGACGTCCGATCCCTTCAATGATCGCACGGAGAGTATAGTGATGTTTGATTCCGGGAAAGAGACTTGCCAGAAAAGAAGGCAGAACCGTAAAGAGAGCAAAAGCCAGCACAAGGCCCAGAGCAAACGATAATACCGTCACCAGTGTGCTCGCGGCACCTGTGCCCTTTTCGCTTTCATCAGATTCTCCCTGCAGATAGATATCCGAAGATTCGTTCAGAACCTTGATTCCCATGATGAGTGAATCCAGAAACGCAAAAAATCCGCGGACAAAAGGAATGTTTTTGAAAGGACGTGCTATCTCCTTTCCAACCTGATGTTCGCGTGTAATGATTTCGCCGTCTGAAGTGCGGCAAGATAACGCATACCGGTCCTGGTTGCGCATCATCACGCCTTCCAGAATTGCCTGACCGCCGATGCCGGAATACTTCATGGTATCCTACTCCTTTAAAAAAAGGGTTAAAGCCATGAGGCTCTAACCCACCTTCATCTCATACAAGCAGCAAACAAGAATCAGGATGAAAATCCATACTTCTTGTTGAACTTATCAACCCGGCCTCTGGCCTGGCTAGCCTTCTGCTGTCCGGTATAGAACGGATGGCATTTTGAACAGATCTCGACATGAATGCTCTTGGATGTCGATCTTGTCGTAAATGTGTTGCCGCAGTTGCAGGTTACGACTGCTTCATGATATTCCGGATGAATTCCTTCTCTCATCTTAATCACCTCATTAAAACCAGTGTTTGTTTTTTTCACAGCTCTGCTATTTTACCACAGTCATTTCCTGAATGCAACAACAAATATTGAAAATCGTTATAAAAACAAAACAAAGGCCAAATAGAAACTTTATTGTTAACTATGACTGTAAATAGTAGCCTAAAGCCCTATGTAAATATGTTTGAAAAAACTTTGAGTCATAAATAAATTTTCCAACACTAAAACGAATTTATCGCATTCTTTCGTTGAGTTATCAGAATATTTGACAAAATTTTTGAAGATGTTTCTGCATCACTCAACAAAAAGCATAGCATAAACTCTGTTTTTTCCCTAAAAACCGTTAGTTATCAACAGTTTTATCAACGAATCCACAGTATTGGTATTCTTAATTATCAGAAAATTCTAATTATTGGACATGATTTCGTTTCTTATCGATTCATTCTTTTAAAAAACCCCTATATATGGGATTTATGCAGTCTCCGGCTCAAATTGACTGTTGTACAATTCCGCATAGAAGCCGCCGGCATCCAGAAGCTCCTGGTGACATCCCTGTTCCACGATATCTCCATGATTCATCACCAGGATCATATCCGCATCGCGGATTGTGGAGAGCCGGTGTGCGATCACAAAGCTGGTCCTTCCCTCCATCAGCCTATCCATAGCCTTCTGTATACGGATCTCTGTCCATGTGTCGACTGAGCTCGTGGCTTCATCCAGTATCAGGATCTTATTGTCGGCAAGAATCGCTCTCGCGATCGTCAGCAGCTGTTTCTGCCCCTGTGAGATATTTGTCATCTCCTCGTTGATAACTGTATGATAACCATCCGGCTGCTGCATGATAAAGTGATGCACATGTGCCGCTTTGGCTGCCTGTATGACCTCCTCATCACTGGCATCAAGTTTGCCGTAACGGATATTCTCCATGATCGTTCCCGCAAAGAGCCAGGTGTCCTGCAGGACCATTCCCATCATCGAACGCAGATCTGATCTGTCAAACTCTTTAAGGTTATGACTGTCAATCTTTATACTTCCGTCCTGCACATCATAAAAGCGCATCAGCAGTTTTACAATGGTTGTCTTACCGGCTCCTGTCGGCCCGACGATGGCTACCTTCTGGCCGTTGAGAACCTGAGCGGAGAAATCATGAATAACCGGTTGTTCAGGATCATATCCGAACCTGATGTGATCAAAGCTTACATTGCCTGACAGATCCCAGGCGCTGACAGTGGTACTGCCGATCTCCTCTTCTTCCGGCTCATCCAGGAATTCAAAAACTCTTTCAGATGCTGCTGTCGCTGACTGCATCATCGCCATCACTTCCCCGATCTGCTGGATCGGCTGCGAAAAATTCCTGACATATTGGAGCAGGGCCTGAATGTCACCGACTTCTATGATTCTCTTAACTGCAAAGATACTTCCCAGAACAGCCGCTGTCACATAGCCCAGATGACCGATGACGATCATCAGCGGACGCATCAGACCTGCGATGGCCTGGGATTTCCAGGCGCTTTCATACAGATCGTCATTGATCTCTTCGAACTCCTCTATACTGGCCTCCTGCCGGTTAAATGCCTTTATCACATTTTCCCCCGCGAAGACCTCTTCGATCTGACCGTTCACTTCTCCCAGGAAGCGCTGCTGTGCCTTGAAGTACTTCTGTGAACGCTTCATCGTCAGTGTGACTGCCAGAATGGACAGGGGGATCATCGTCACAACGGCCAACGTCATGCGCACACTGATCGTGAGCATCATGATAAATACGCCGATGATGCTTGTAACCGATGTGATCAGCTGTGTAATACTCTGATTGATGCCCTGCTGAAGTGTATCAACATCGTTCGTCACACGAGAAAGCACTTCACCGTACGGACGGCTCTCAAAGTATTCCACGGGGATGCGGTTGATCTTCTCTGATATGTTCCGCCGCAACTGGTAGCTGACATCGTTGGATATATGTGCCATGACCAGCCCCTGTAAAAGTGAGAATAATGCGCTCACCAGATAGAGGATTAAAACGGTTAACAGGATCCGTCCGATCTTCTCAAAATTGATCGATCCTGTCCTCTGCACTTTGGCAACAAGACCATGGAACAATTCTGTCGTGGCATTGCCGAGAATCTTCGGTCCGACAATCGTAAAGACAGTACCCGCAACTGCGCAGACAAACATCACGGTCAGATAGACTTTGTAACGACCGAGATAACGGAAAAGCTGTGCAAAAGCCTTCCTGAAATCTTTTGGCTTTTCTACTGCTGCAGGTCCGCGCCTTCCGCCGCCTCTTCTGCGGTTTCTCTCACTCATGCACTCTCACCTCCGATCTGTAACTGGAGGTCTGCAATCTGCTTGTAGGTCGGGCATGTCTGCAGTAACTGCTCATGCGTTCCCTGTCCGATCACATTGCCTTCATGCAGCACCAGGATCTGGTCGGCGTGCATGATCGTCGAAATACGCTGAGCCACGATCAATGTGATCGCCTCGGCGCACTCTTCTTTCAGGCGTCTTCGCAGCAGCGCGTCTGTCTTAAAGTCCAGCGCTGAAAAACTGTCATCAAAAATATACAGCTCCGGTTTTTTTACGATCGCCCGCGCGATCTGAAGGCGCTGTTTCTGCCCGCCGGAGACATTTGATCCGCCCTGTGTCACGGGTGCATCGATTCCCTTCTCATCGGTGTATACAAACTCGGAAGCCTGTGCGATATCAAGGGCCTTTCTGATCTGTGTTTCGTCTGCCTGACTATCGCCAAAGCGCAGATTGGAAGCGATCGTTCCTGAGAATAAAACAGACTTTTGCGGAACATAACCGATACGGTTACGCAGGTCTTCAAGTTCCAGATCCCGTATATCGATTCCGTCCAGGAGGATCTCTCCTTCTGTCACATCATAGAAACGCGGTATCAGATTGACTAGTGTAGATTTGCCGGAACCCGTACTGCCGATCATAGCCACTGTCTGGCCTGATTCCGCAGAGAACGAAATATCGTTTAAGGCCTTCTCTCCTCCGCCCGGATAAGTAAAGGATACGCCACGGAATTCAAGTCGGCTCTTCTTATGGTCAGGCAAAGTTTTGGGACTCGGAGGACTGACGATAGCAGACTCAGTATCGAGCACCTCAAAGATACGCTCTGCGGCAACAGAAGCACGCGGCATAAAGATTGCGATCGAGGAGATAAAGACGAACGAGATAATGACATGCAGTGCATATTGCATAAAAGCCATCATATCCCCCACCTGAAGCATGCCCTGATCGATACCGTGCG
>JAFWDW010000167.1 GCA_017515965.1 Lachnospiraceae bacterium | reverse complement strand
TGAACGCGGCCAAGCTTAAGGAAGTCAAGATCAAGGCGGAGTACCCGCAGACCAAGAACGGAAACACATACAGCGATCTGTATGAAGGCGTTGACCTGAACTATTTCCTGACTGATTATGTGGAGCTTCCCGGAGCAAAGGGAACAATTACGTTCAGTAACGGCAGTGATAGCATCACACTCAGTCTGGAAGACGTTCTGAAGGCATCCGGATCGAATGAAAAGACCGGAATAGACGGCCTTAAGCCGGTCATAGCATACGCAAAGAACGGTACTCCTATGGTTGGGTCAAAGAATGTGCAAGACGGGTATGAAGATGAAGTGACCCTGGCAGAGGGAACGCCTTATGAGAATACCGTTACGATCAAGAACAACGGCGGTCCGCTGCAGCTTCTGTTCCCGACAATTGAAGATAACGATGATATGTCTGAAAAGACCATCACCGGTATCAATTCCATTACGATCAATCTGTCAGCCGATCAGTATGCACATACAACGGCTCCTTATGACGCATACAAGAATAATACCATTACCATCTCCGGTGAGGGCACACGTCTGACAGAGCCAAAGGACATCACAGTGGCGCAGCTGGAGGGCAAGCAGACACTTGCTTATACAGGTGATTACAGTTCGCTGAACAGCGAGGGTAATCTTTCACAGAACCGTTATCGCGGTATTGACCTGTATAAACTCCTGACGTCCACAAACGTCGGATTAAAGAGCAATGCGGATAAAGTCATTGTGACGACAACCGACGATAAGTCCAAAGAGTTTACGCTCTCGGATATCAGAAACAAGTATATCAATTCCGTGACAGGAACAACGGATATGCCTGTGATTCTGGCATACGGTTCAGGAAAAGCGGGAACAGCTGACATGGAAGACGGTCTGCCGCTTGTCGAAGACAGGAACAGCGAAGGATATGTCAGCGATTACGGCAACACCGGCGGTCCCGTTCGTCTGGTCATTGGTCAGGCCAATGCTGAAGACGTCAACAGCGGCAAGAACATGAAGTTTGTCAAATCCATCGAAGTGACTGCTTCAGAGATGACCAGCTGGAATCATAACAGCGCTGAGGTATACAGACAGTACCTGACAGAGACAGTTAACATGAAGATTGTCGACAGGGAGGGAACAGAGCTCTACAACCATGATTACACTGTTGCCGAGATCGAAGATCAGCCCGAAGCGTTCATAGAACGGTTTATCGCAAAGATTGATAAAACGAATGAATGGGAAGGCGTGAATTTCTGGAAATTCATTCAGAAAGAGGCGCAGGGAATACCGGGAATAGAAGATCCGATCAAGATCGAAGTCAGAGCTAACGACGGTTATACGAAGGATATCCGTTCAGTTGCCAGTCTTGAAGAACTTGAAAACGGCATTAAAGACGGAACGGAATACAAACCGATTCTTCTGGGATATGCGATTGACGGATATCCGCTCACCACCGGCAATCCGAAACAGCAGAGCACGTTCCCCAACGGAGAAGGATATGATGCCACGATCGGCAACAATGCAGGACCGATCAGACTGGTTGTCCATAATAATCAGGGATCAGGCATTTCCTGCGTCGCCGGCATTACCATTACTGTTGGTGACGGCTCCGTTGAGCCCGAACCCGATGCGGATTTCACGATCAAAGGACTTGAGTCCGGTGATGTGACGATGACAATCGATGATATCAAGAACCTGAAAAACAAGGCAGGGGATGATGTCGGAAAAGCTGAGGGCACATATACAGTAAAAGGAACAACAAAGAAAGTAAAAGGCGCCCTTCTCAAGAACATCCTTGCGGCGCAGGGAGTCGAAGTGGAGACGACAGACATTACCCTGAATACACCTGACGGATTTGAGGAGACCGGCAAGGGAGTGTCTTACAAAGGCATCTCGCTGAAACAGGCAGTAGACCAGAAGTATCTGCTCGCTTACCAGGAGTGGGATGCAGAAACAGAAGAGTGGAAGGATATCGATGATATTGTCAAGAACACAGATATTCATACCAATCTGCGCATGTACCGGAATTACTGTGAAGCCAATGGTCTGGACAATACAACGGAGTGGCTTGACGAGTGTACAAATATCAATGCCGTCACTCTTGACATCCCTGAGACGGTTGTATTTAAAGAGAACCCGACAACGGGTGGCGTGCGGTCAACCGCAATGGATGAGGAAGGCAATCTGTGGGTCGGCACCTATGGCGGCGGATTATATGAAAAGAAAGCCGGAGCCGGCGGATGGGATCCGATATACAACACATCGTCCACACCTTCGCTTCAGACTAACGTAACATCTGCTGTGGCGGTTGATAAAGACGGCGGTGTCTGGGTCAGCCAGAATGCCAGCTACACAGATCCGACCAACAATCAGGGCGTCCTGTATATGAAGGACGGCGAGATTGTCAGACAGTATAAAGCCGGAGAAGATCCGGAGACGATTCCGAATGATTATGTTCAGGCGATTGAAGTCGATGACCATGGAAAAGTGTGGTTCGGATCTTTTGGTGGCGTGACGGTTTATGATCCGGAAGCGGATACATGGACGACCTACTCCAAAGCTGACGGGGCTGATTTCCCGGCCACGTCATGTAATACAATCGTGCTTGACGGCAATGGCGGCGCATGGCTTGGATTCTATCCGGAAGGAGACGGTACAGAGGATAATCCTTATACCGGCGGATTCTGCCATATCACAGCGGACGGAACAGTCGATAAGAAGATCGTTGATTCCGGTGTGACAGACGCTGCTTTCGCACAGGTATGGACACGCAATATTGCCATTGACAAGAAGGGGACTGTCTGGGTTGTGGCTTCAGGCACTAATCTTGATGACAATGTCGGCGGTGTGATCTGGAAGTGGAAAGACGGCGATGACGCGCCGACCAGATATACGGGAAAACAGATATTCCCGGATTATCTTGACGGTAGTTCGACTACAGAAGTTCGCGTCGTGGCTGTCGATCCGGACGGCAATCTCTGGTTCGGCACTTCAGCAGACGGCGTTCTGAAGGTGGACAACCCGAAACCGAACGATGACGGCACATTTAACGTTACCGCCCAATACGCAAAAGAGACCGGTTCCTGGAGCGCAGTCAATATGAACAATATCTACAGTATTGACTTCTACAATGACGGAACGGCATATGTCGGTTCTGCCGGCGGCGTGCAGATTCTGGGCGATGAGCCGGCTGCACCGAAGGAAAATGCAGGAGACTCGACACCGGGCGATGCAGACTTCATCGTTGACGGTGACGGCGCCCTCAAGAACGGTTACTTTACGATCAGAGGCCTGAAGAATACTGAAGGACTGGCAAGAGTTACTGCGACATACAGCTGGAAAACGATGGATGGTTCTACAGGAGAGAACACTTTCCAGGGGGCCAATCTGGACAACCTGTTTAAGGATATCATCGGGTTAGCTGACGAGGCGAGATCCTTCACGGTGATCACCGAGGACGGACATCAGAAGAAGTTCGATATTGCGCTGATCGATCAGATCGATGTTGACGGAAACAAACCGATGATCGCATGGCAGTCCGATGAAGATCCGGCACAAGAAAAGATTGATCCCAAGCTTATCATTGGTCAGGCTGATGCAGATGACGCAAATAAGAGCAACTGGATTGAGCATGTCAAAGAGATTCAGATCGATGTCGCGACCGAGGTCGAGAAGGCAATTGACGCAGCGGTTAAAGAGATTAAAGAGTACGCACAGTCAGATGACTACACTCCGGAGAACAGAAGCAGAGTTCAGGCACTGATCGATGCAGCCGTCGAAGAAATCAAGGCCAAGACAACCTCCGAAGATGTCGCAGCAGCGCTCGCGCTGGCTAAAGCTCAGGTTGATGAGGTCGAAAAGAAAGAAGTGATCGGCGGAGAGACGCATGATACAGCTAATCTGAGAGTTGTCGGAGACGGCGTCCCGAAAAATGGTTATTTCACCTATAAATCTCTCAAAAATACAGAGGGGCTTAATAGAGAGCAGAAGACTTACAGTTGGAAGAATTCCAGCGGCACCTCGGGAGAAAATACATTTGAAGGAGCTTATCTGGACAATCTTCTCTTTGACATTTTAGAGGTCAGTCCGCATGCGGGTCCGGTAACATTTGTCTCTTCCGATGGAAGGACAAAGACGCTGGATATGGCTGCGGTCACTGCAGAAGACAAAGACGGCAATAAACCGATGATCGCCTGGAAGTCTGACGAAGCGGCATCAGGAACACTCGAAAACATAGATTTCAAAGTGGTATTTGGTCAGGAAGATGAGGATAGTGTCAATAAGAGCAGTTGGATCAAGCAAGTTGTCGAAATCCGGGTTGATATACCTGACACGATCGAGCATGATCTGGCGAAGACAGATGCTGTTCCCGCAACCTGTACCGAGCCGGGCAACTCAGAGTATTACACCTGCACAACTTGCGGGAAATACTTCAGTGATGCAGAAGGAAAGAATGGGATCGAGAAAGATTCCTGGATTCTTCCGGCAACCGATCACAACTGGGGAGAAGTGAAATACTCCTGGTCTGAGGATCACTCCGAAGCGACAGCAGAGCGCGTCTGCGCGAATGACCCGGATCATGTTGAAACGGAGACAGTTGAGACCACATCGGAGATAACCAAAGCAGCTACGGAGACAGAAGCCGGTGAAATCATCTACACGGCTGAGTTTGAGAATCCTGCGTTCGGAACGAAGACTGAAGCAGTTGAGATTCCGCCGACAGGTGAAGATCCGAGCGATGATCCATCCCAGGATGATCTGCAGTATAAAGTCAAAGAAGGTGGCGGACAGACCTGGACAAAAGGCAGCAAGAAGAATCTTGAGATCTCATTTAAGAGGACCGAGAATGACGAAACTACCTTTGAGCACTTCAAAGGGATCGAAGTCGACGGCAAGACAGTAGACACAGAGAACTACGAGGCGAAAGCAGGCAGTGTCGTCATCAATTTGAAACCGGAGTATCTGGAGACGCTTGAGACCGGCAATCATACGCTAACACCGGCGTTCGACGATGGAAAGAGCGAAAGCGCAACGTTTAAGATCGTTTCAGCAGATTCAACAGACAATAACTCCGGAAGCAGCGGCAGTGGTTCCGGCTCAAACTCCGACAGGACAAGTTCTAGCTCCGGGACAAGTTCAGGTAAGACAGCGGACAGCACTAAAACGGGTGATCATTTCCATACGATTATCTGGGTCATGGTGATGCTGGCAGCGCTGGTATGCGGAGCAGCGACATTCCGGTCAGTCCGCAAAACACGTCGTAACAGCAGATAATAAACAAAAACTCTTCGCTCATAAAAGGCAGCCCCGTGATATCACGGGGCTGTTTTTTAGTCCGTCTGATTAAAAAGAGTCTTTAATTCATCTGCATGATCCTGCAACGCTTTAAGAACATATTTGTCAAAATGACGTGCATCCTGCTCACTGCTGCCAAACTCGTAAGTCTCCTGTCCATAATCTATGACGTCAAATCCGGGAATTGCCTTACTGGCACTGTTTGTGCGATAGCTTGCCGCATCGGCCAAACTAAATGTGACTGATCCGCTGCTATAATTGACCCAGCTGCTGATATCTGTCCCGGTCGCTTCAGTAGCATCGCCATTTTTCGCCTGTTTCTCAGCCTCAGCCTTCTCGATTTCTGTAGCTCCGTCGACATATTTGCCGTACATTTGATCGATATAAAGAGACAGAGAATCACCGAAGATCTCCGACGGCACATGACCGCCGTCCCACTGCCACTCGATCACCGCATCCGTGCCGGCATTCAGCCAGGCAAGCTGGAGATTCAAGGAAGAAAACATCGACATATCTCCCTCGGAAGCGCCCATAACGATACGGGTCCAGGTCGGATTGTCTGTCGTGTCCGCGCCGATCGCGGTCAGCGGATCATAGAGCTCAACGATATTATTGCCGTATTTGTCACCTTCCTCGATAGAAGCGATATCTTCCTCATAGGAGGCCAGCATATCCTCATAGGACTCATAGTTCGAGGAATCAGTCGAGTTTCCGGCCGCCTGTGTCGTCCCGGCATCCGGACCGCCTGTCGCGTCCTGCCCTCCGGGGGCGCCGCTGGGTGCTTCTCCGCTTGGGGCTTCGCCGCTGTTCATATCAGGCGGTCCTCCCGCATCTCCGGAACCGGCTTCGCCGCCAGGCATACCGCCGCCTGCACCTCCCGGGCCCATTTGCTCAGAGGAGCTGCCTTTGGCATAAAGACCTTTGATAAACGCCTGTGCTTTGTCCTCTGTCGTCATCGCGGCGACTTCCTCATCGCTCAGAGCTTCACCATCAGCATTGAACCAGGTCCAGTCGCCGGCATAGTCGAGATCAGCCAGGTATTCCTCGAGATTAGCCTGGAATTCAGCCAGATAGAGGTCAAGATATGAGCCGCCGTAACCGTTCGTCTCAGCGTATTTTTCTTTATCATACTCTATTGTAAGCTCAATATTATCATTTTGATCGCCGTCGCCATTCAGATCGTATCCGACTGCAGCTTCTTTGACTGACAGGTTCTGATCATTGATATAATTCATATATTCTTCTGACAAATACGACGCCAACTGCTTCTGGAAATTGGTGCTGAAACTATAATCTGTATCAAGGTAATACTCGAAAGCCATCGTCATATCCGCCTCGGCAAGTGAAGTGATTGCACTGTAAGCCACGCACCCCCATACACCGTCTGACAAATCATAGTCTTTGCCATCGATCGTCACAGTTGTGGAGTAACTGCCGTCTTCATTGCGATAAACTCCGACCGCTCCTGCCTCAATCTCATAGTCATAGTAACTCTCGTTATTAGAGGTCGCTGCAACCATGGCCGCGTGAGCTCCGCCGCCTGACCCTCCGGTTGATACGAAGTAATCGACATTACCAGGAAGATTGCCGAGAAGAATATTGTATTTAACAAAACGGATCGCATTCTTCTGATCGACCAGACACAAAGGTGCATCGCCGGTATAGTATTCATTTCCGTCCTCATCTTCGGCGGTTGACTGTTTGCCGCGGTTTCCGCAGGCGACATTGATATAGCCGTTTGCGGCGTTCTGCGAGGAGGCCAGCTGATTCTGCTGTTCGCTGTAACCGGCGGCACCGGTATTGATGATAACGGGGGAGCTCGTCGCCGTGTATGTCTGCCCGTTCCCGTTGGTGATAGATCCTTCCTCATCTACGATCAAGACGCCGACTGTCTCGCCATCAGCGTCTTTGGCTGTGACATCGGCCTTTCCGTCACCGTCCGTATCAAGTCCTTTGACATAGGCTCCAGGAACATTGACTGAGACGCCTTGGTCATCCTCGATCTCAGGATCAGTAACGGCGCTGGTAATAGACATGGTCCATGAATCACTCTGGGAGTCATAAGTCCAAGTAATCTCATTGTTCTTTGAAATATCAAGCGCCGATTCAATCTCTGAAATGGTATTGGAACTTGTCGCAGTCATATTGTTATCAGCATCAGAAGTGCCTGAGGATGAACCACAGGCTGTGATCGATACTGTTAGAATTCCTGCTATCAGCAGGGCGGATAGTTTTTTCAGTTTCATTGGAATAACCTCTTTCTAGCATAAGCTATTTGTTTGACGACCAGCCCTATATTACGGTTCATTCGTGTTGAATCTGTGAATTGACTTTGAAATAAATGTGAAAGAGTTAAATCTCTCAAGGGAAAGCGATATATCATATAATCAAATGTTTTTGTAAATTTCTTGTTCTTTGCGTTACCCGGGTTGATCCCTTTAACGCAAAGAAGTTCGCAAAAAAGGGCCCTCCACTCGGAAGGCCCTGGAAGATACGCGATCAGGGTGTTCTCAATTATCAACAACAACGACTTTGCCGAAGCTTCTGCTGCCATCAAGGTATGCATGAGCTTCCGGTGTCTGATCAAGGGTGAAAACCCGTTCCGGTCTCACATCCACACCGTTTTTTTGTATATGATCCAACATCTCCTGCAGTCTGCCGCCGTCTACATTTCCTGAATAGAAGCTGGTCAGATATCCATTTGCAGGAAGATCAAAGATCGGATCAAAATCATTCAGATACCATTCTCCTCCGAGCTGTCCTGTGCTGCACACTATTCCGGATTCATTCATGTGGGCAAAGGTATCCTTCAGCGTTGCCGGACCTATGAGTTCAAGCGCCTTGTCAAAGCGCTCCTCCGTTTCCAGTTTCCCGTCCGATTCGGGAATCGCCTCATCATAACCTGCAGCCAGCAGTATCTCTGTTTTTTGAGCACTGCGCGAGCTTCCCGCAACATGTACGCGGGGAAACCCGGATTTGACAAGCCTCAGAAACGCGATGCCGACTCCGCTTGTGCCCCCGCGCACCAGCACTCTGTCTCCTTCAGCGATCCTGAGGTTCTTAAAAGACCCGTATGCTGTGTAATATGTCTCGGGAACAGCTGCAAGGATCTCCCATGGAAGGTCTGTTTCGACCGGATAGATCTGATCATTGGGAAGAAGCGCGTATTCTGCATAACTCCCGTCAAAAGCTCTGCCCATATCTCCCATGATCGATATGACCCGTTGGCCGACCGGCAGCCGTTTTCCCTCTGTGCTTTTCTCGATGACGCCGACACATTCTATGCCGAGTATTCTCGGAAGCTGCACTGTCGGTGACAAACCGTTCCTTGTGAATATCTCAGAGTGATTGATCCCGCGTCCCATGATCCGCACAAGAGACCATCCCGGCCTGACTTCGGGGGTCGGTCCTTCTGTATATATCAGCTTGTCCGGGCCGCCCGGCTCGTATAAAACAACTGCTTTCATATAGTCCTCGCATTCTTTTTTCAACGAGTTTTAGCAATCCGTTGATCACGACAGCCAGCCCCGCCGAGAGAATGCTCCCCCACAGGATCTTGGCGGTATGAATGGTCCTCAGTCCTTCCAAGAGGAGATCGCCGAGTCCTCCTGCATTGATAGCCGCAGCGATCGTTCCGATGCCGATGGTCGAGACTACTGCCAGGCGTATCCCTGCGAAGATTGCTTTTCGCGCCAACGGCACTCTGATCTTGTACAGGATCTGCATGTCTGTCATGCCTATGCCTTTTGCTGCCTCACACGCTGCAGGGTCAGCTTCTTTCAGACCCGTCGTGAAATTCCTCAGGAGCAGATACTGATTGTAAAGCGTAAGCACGATGATAGCGGAGATCCTCCCAAGGCCTGTGATCGGAATGAGAAGAGCGAACAACGCAAGTGAAGGCACTGAATACACAACAGCAAGCACGTTGTTCATGAACCTTGATACTCTCTCCGAGCGCATCGCGATAATGGTCAGCAGCGAAGCGGCTGCTACTGAGATCACCAGGGTGATCAGCACTAATTCTATGTGCTGCAGCAGAGGCTCTGTTACTTTGTCCGGATGTTTTTTGAAATATTCGATCATTCTTCTTTTTCTGTCCAGAAGTGTTCCTGACTTCTGGCCGATTCTATCAGTGTGCTGACGAAATCATCCGCCGGATGGCGGGCTATTTCACGGGGTCCATCGAACTGCAGCAGTCTGCCCTCGTTCATGACCATGACTCTGTCACCAAGCTTAAATGCCTCATTGATGTCATGTGTAACGAAAAGGACGGTCTTGCCAAGTTCGCGATGTAATCGCATCAGTTCATTCTGCAGATTGAGTCTTGTGATTGCATCGATCGCGCCGAAGGGCTCATCCATCAGCAGGATACCGGGGTCAAGAACCAGCGCCCGCGCAAGGCCGATTCTCTGCTGCTGACCTCCTGACAGCTGATGCGGATATCTGTCCCTGAACTGCGAAGGCTCAAGCCCGACCAGATCGAGAAGTTCATCCGCCCTGTCATTGATCCTCTTCCTGTCCCACTTCATAAGAGCAGGGATAGCTGTAATGTTTTCCCGGATCGTCATGTGCGGGAATAATCCGACCTGCTGTATCACATATCCCATGCTGCGCCTGAGCTCGACAGGGTCGACAGAGGAAACATCTTTTCCCACTACCATTATCCTGCCGCTGTCAGGTTCATAGAGTCTGTTTGTCAGCTTGAGCAGAGTCGTTTTTCCACAGCCTGAAGAACCGAGGATGGTGATGAACTCGCCCTCCCTGACCTCAGCGCTTACATGATCGACAGCATATCCCTTGCTGCCTTCAAAACTTTTGCATACATTGTCATAAACAATTACAGACATATGCGTCTTCCTTTGTTATTTGATGCTCTCCCAGTATTCGAGAGCCACATCTTCGTATTCCTCTCCATCTATATCCACTTTCGCATTGAGCTGCGTCACAATTTCCGTATCGAGCGTTGCAGATACGGCGTTCAGCACTTCAGCGATCTCCGGATACTGCTGGAGCACTTCGTTCCTGACTATAGGCGCAAGGTTGTACGGCGGCCACATATGTTTATCATCTTCAAGCAGGACAAATTTATCTGTCTCTGTCAGTCTTCCTTCTGTCGTATAGGCCGGTGCAACATCTGCCTCGTCGCTTTCCACCACTTCAAACTTAAGACCATTGTCATATATCTTAGATGATTTCCAGTTGAACGGGCCATACACTTTGGTCAGTCCCGGGATTCCGTCATCCCTCTCATCAAATTCTCCCTGAGAGGCAAATCTCAGCTTGTCAGCATTTGCCTGAAGATCTGAAATGGTTTTTATACCGTATTCGTCACTCGCTTTTTTTGAAATGAACAGACCCTGTCCATCATTAGCCTCGGCATAATCGAGCCCGGTGATGTTGAATTGCTTGCTGTACTCATCCTTTACTGTTTTGTAGACTTCATCCTGATCGGTCAGCGCATCCATCTTCAGAATGCTGATAAGTCCTGTCCCTGTATATTCAGGATAGATATCGATCTCTCCGTTAGTGATACTGGTATGGACTACCGACCCTGCGATATTCATCTTTCTCTCCACTAAGAATCCTGCGTCCTCCAGAGCAAGTGCATAGATCTCTGCAACGACCTCGTTCTCGGTAAAATCCTTGGATCCGACGATCACCTTCTTATCTGCGCCGGACGATGAGCCGCCTCCTCCGCATGCAGCAAGAGAAAGCATCATCGCGACCGCTGTCATTAAAGCAAACAGTTTTCTGTAGTTTTTCATCTCAACTCCTCTCCTTCTATACGTATTTATATCTCATGATCCGTCGGGATATGGCATCGAAGACACCCCCTGCGGCAAGTGACAAAACAGCAGTCAGCACGCCTCCCAGCACGAGCAGATCTGTGCGGTTGAGACCCAGGCCGGTAAAGATGATCTCTCCAAGACCTCCGGCCCCGATCTTGGCCGCCAGCGTCGTACTGGCAAAGACCTCGACGAGTGCAGTCCTTACACCGGCCAGTATCATAGGCATTGCAGAAGGGATCCTGACTTTGCGCAGTATTTCTTTATCTGTCATCCCTATTCCCGCGGCTGATTCGATCATGAAGACAGGCACACTCCTGAACCCAACGATCGTATTAAGCAGGATCGGCGGCACAGCAAGCACTGTCAGTGCCACGATCGTCGGAGCCAGCCCCGTGCCCATTACCGGTATGAGCAGGATCAGAAACGCCAGCGAAGGCACGACCCTCAGCATCTCAAACGGAGCAGACACAATGATCTCTGCCTTCTCTGACCTCGAGGCCAGGTATCCGCACGGAATGCCGATGACGGCTGCGACCAGCAGCGCAAAAAGGCTGATGCCTGTATGCGTTGCTATCTGTCCCAAAAGCTGCATCGTATGTGTTGATATGTACTCAGCTATACTTGTCAGCATGCTAATGATCCGCTACTTTCTGATGATTGCCTGCACAGGGCAGTTCTCATAGCATCTGCCGCAGTGCAGACAGTTGTTCTGTCTTATGACATATGGTTGTCCATCATCTATCGCCTTCTGCGGGCATCCTGCGCTGCATGTCCCGCAGCCTATGCACTCGTCTGTGATCTCGAAGCCTTTCTCCGTCGCCTTTCCCGGACCAAACGAAAATGATTCGCGCTCTATCGGCTCTTTCGCCAGACAGAAGTATTCGCCTTCGCCCTCATACAGGCAGAAAACCTCTAATATATCCCTTGTCTCACCCGGGTAAACATTGTTCATTGAAGGGTTCTCGGAAAATATTCTCTCCAGAAGCTCCTGTCCGACATTTGCCACTTTGCCTCTTACTCTTACAGTCTCCCATTTATCATTCAGGCCTGTGACGGCAACATAGTTGTTTGCCATCAGCTCTCTGTAGAAATCTTTGCCGCGGGCTGTCAGGAAATACAGTCTGTCACCGTCATCATCACTTTCGACCAACATGGTATCGATGATGCGGAGCCTGGGCAACCCATCTTCTCCGACAGTCGCCATCGATGTATCCCTGAGCTCACGCAGTATCTTAAAGCAATCCTTCGCAGTTCTCATTCAGTGTTCCCTCCTGTCCCTTCACCGCTGACAAGGCTTTCTATGCCATAGTCCAGATCAGCTACTGTATAGCGCTTCATCTCCTGTTCCATTGCGCTCTGTATATCGTCGAGCATATCGTCGAGCAGATTGTGGATATTTCTTCCGACCGGACAGTCAGGATTAGGATTGCTGTGGAACCTGAACAGTTTTCCATCCTCAACGGATTCCACCGCACTGTAGATATCATAGAAAGTGATCTCTTCAGGTGCCTTAGCGATCTCAGCTCCGCCGGAGCCGCGCTGAATGTGCACAAGACCTGCATTTCTCAGCTGTGCAAGAATATTCCTTATGATCACAGGATTTGTCTGAATGCTCCCGGCAAGGAAATCACTGGTGATCTTATAATCCCCGCCAAACACATCCATTGCAGCGAAAATGTGCAGGGCAATAGTGAATCTGCTTGAAATCTGCATGTTGTAACCTCCATCATTCTAACCTGAGAAAAATGTACCACGCCCGCGTTGTAATGTCAATGGTTCTAACAGGATGTTAACAAAAGGCCGCCCCGAAGGACGGCCGGCAATGTTTTAAGAGAATCAGAAAGTCAGGTCACTTAATATATAGCGGTTCTGCATAGAGATCATGCACTTTTGCTTCCGGAAATCCTCCCTCGGGATATCCCAGAATAGCGTGCGCGCGAATACTATAGTCCTCCGGGATGCCCCACGCTGCCAATATCTCTTTTGCGGAATCTACAAGGAAATAGTCAGTGGGTATTGAGATAACGCAGGAGCCGACATCAAAACTTCTTGCTGCCAGACACAGGTCGTTGGCCATGATATAAGCATCGCCGTCCGCGAATTCAAAATCCTTCTTCGAGAACAGATACACGACACAAGGCGCTCCGTAAAAAGAGCTTTCCACATCTGCGCTGTCTAATTCTTCATCTGAGAACTCGAAAGGCTCATTCTCTTCGGGCCACCAGAACTTCTTTGTCACCAGTTTGCGCAGTCTTCCCAATCTGTCGTTGATCTCCTTGTTCTCGCATACTACCATGCGCAGCAGCTGCTTATTCCCCGCATTCGGAGACATGTATCCTGCCTCGATGATCTGCTTGAGAATATCTTCCGGCAGCTGTCTGTCTGTGTATTTCCTGACCGATCTTCTGTCAGCCATGTTTTGAATGACTTCGTTCATCTTTATCCTCCTTTATGTTCAGCCTCACCATCATTTTTCGCTTTCATTCTGATACTTCCTTTGCAGCCGCCTGCATCAACAGTAATTCACAGGCACCTATCTAAGGTGTATCTCCCAACCTGTATCAATCTTTTCTTTCACTTTTTTCATTGTTTCAGAATCCAGATTTGGCCAATCAACAACCGTCGTTGCCCTGTTTTTAACCATATATGCTTTTTCGGCACATAACGCAATCGGAGTATCTACCAATGAATCAGAATAGAAATTATCAATCACGGGAAATCCCTGATCAATCATATATTTTGCCTTTTCTCTGGCATACATGAGATTATGCGTAAAGACACCGAATTCCCGATCGAACTCAGTTGCCATAAATCTGATCCCGAGCCTTTTTGCGATTGGTTCAATAATACAGCTTGGGGATGCACTTATAATGAGATCATCTTCTCTTTTTTGCTCAAGATACCACGCTGATATTTTACTTTCATATTTATCCCAGTATCTTTCTATCTGCTCATCAAAATCATCTATCATTGTAAGATAGCTGAACATCTCCCGCTGCAGGCGATAGTTTTTTACTTTGCCCTGTTTGTATAAGATCAGTGTCTTTAAAATACGCGGAAACCAAGTGAACCATAGTTTTGGTTTTCGTTTCATACACCAAAGGGCAAATCCTATTGAGCAATCTGAATAAAAAATGGTGCCATCAAAATCATAAACATTCATAACGTTTTACTCGAGCCATTGAATAAAGGCCGTTTTGTCTGTCTCTATTCTACTTGAAATAGGATGTGCCCTCAATAGCAAAAAGGCCTTCCCTTCGGAAGGCCCAATGAGATACGCGATCAGGGGCGACATGTTTCAGATTGACGGAAACAGCATTTCCAGTCCATGATGAATCCTCCTTAGTCCAAGATCTTGCCATCGCACGAGATTGTTACAACCTGCCACGGGATAAACTTGCCGCTGTTTCTGAGTGC
>JAFWDW010000166.1 GCA_017515965.1 Lachnospiraceae bacterium | reverse complement strand
GTACGATTTAATAGATAGCAGGAGTAGAGGATCATTAGGCAGAGTATGGCGGACTTACAGAACTATATCTTGAGCTATTATCAGCAGATCAGAGATGGCCGGATTACAGTCGGCAAATGGGTTGATCTGATCTACCAGAGGCTCGTTGAGGGGCTTGAGTCCAAGGAATATTCTTATGATGCAAAGAAAGCACACCATGCTATCGACTGGATCGAGGCACATTGTTTCCATACCGAGGGAGATCTGGCACCAAATCCTCTCAAGTTGGAGTTATGGCAGAAAGCGTTCCTGTCTGCCGTGTTCGGACTGGTGGATGAGGGCGGGACTCGTCATTTCCGTGAGATCTTGCTGGTGATTGGCCGAAAGAACGGCAAATCCCTGCTGGGCGCAGCCATTGCGAGATATATCTGGTGTACGGATGGCTTCGGCACCAGAGTCTATAACATCGCTCCGAAGCTGGACCAGGCCGAGATCATATATAACTCGATCTGGACGATGACCATGCTGGACCCGGAATGGCAGGAGAAGAACCGGCTCAATCATGAGCGTGATTCTTCCCGGCGAAAGATCAACGAAGAAGATCCGACCCAGGAACGGCACCGGATGACAGATCTGTATATTCCGGCGACAAATTCCACAGTGAAGAAGATCGCCATGGCTTCCAAGAAGTCAGACGGTTTCAATCCGTCAGCAACGTTCTGTGATGAGATCGCTTCCTGGGAAGGTGACAAAGGGCTTAAGCAATATGAGGTATTAAAGTCCGGCATGGGCGCAAGATCTCAGTCTTTGCTGATATCAATGACGACATCCGGATACATCAACGATTCCATCTATGACGAGCTGGTCAAACGATCAACTCGTTTTTTGTTGGGTGACAGTAAGGAAAAGCGACTGCTGCCATTCATCTACATGATCGATGATCTTGAGAAGTGGAACGACATCAACGAACTTAGGAAGTCAAACCCGAATCTCGGTGTATCGGTAAAGGCTGACTATCTTCTGGAGGAGATCGCCATTGCGGAAGGATCTCTGTCAAAGAAGAGCGAGTTCTTAACTAAGTATTGCTGCATCAAGCAAAACGCATCGACCGCTTTCTTGCGCAGTGAGGATGTGGCCAAGTGTGTCGGTGAGCATCTGGATCTGAATGATTTCCGCGGTTCTTATTGTGTCGGAGGCATCGACTTATCCAGGACGACCGACCTGACTGCATGCTGTGTGGTCATTGAGAAGAATAAGAAATTGTATGTATTCGCAAAGTTCTTCCTGCCGTCAGAAAAGATAGACGAAGCAACAGCCAGAGACGGAGTGCCGTACAGAGCATATGTCCAAAGGGGCATCCTGCAGCCGTCCGGAGAGAACTTCGTTGATTACCAGGACTGCTTTGACTGGTTCCGTATGCTGGTCGAAGAATATGAGATACTCCCGCTTAAGGTTGGTTATGACCGTTACAATTCGCAGTACCTGACAAAGTCCATGCAGCAGTACGGCTTCAACATGGACGATGTCTTCCAGGGTGAGAATCTGACCGGCATCCTGGATATTTTGTACGGCGAGATCTGTAACCATAACCTGTGCATAGGCGACAACGATCTGCTGAAGATTCATCTGCTGGATTCGGCAGTAAAGCAAAATTCAGACACAATGCGAAAGAGACTCTGCAAGGTGTCGGGGAATGTTCACATTGACGGCACAGCTGCACTGCTTGATGCCCTGTGCGTCAGAGATAAATGGGGATACGAAATATCAAGCCAGTTGGCTAATGAGGTGTGACTATGGGATTGTTTGACTTCTTATTTAAGAAGAAAGAAATTGATCTGGCCTACCACAACGATGGCTATTTCAAAACTCTAACGGCTTATCAGCCTCATTTCACAACATGGGGTGGAGAACTGTACGAGTCGGCTTTGGTCCGAAGCGCCATCGATGCAAGGGCCAGACACATTTCCAAATTAAAAGTTGAGATTCAGGGAAGCGCAAAGCCGACCCTGCAGACGAAGCTGAGGCTGAAGCCTAACAACTGGCAGACGTGGTCTCAGTTTTTATATCGGGCATCGACCATCCTGGACATGCACAACACGGTGGTCATTGTTCCGGTATATGACGATCTAATGAATCCGGTCGGGTATTATCCCGTGCTTCCGGTCCGGTGCGAAATCGTTGAGTATGAAGGAACGCCGTTCCTGAGATATGAGTTCTCCGGAGGGCTGAAAGCAACGACCTATCTGGAAGAGTGTGCCATTCTGACCAAGTTCCAGTACAGATCTGATTTCTTTGGTGAAAGCAATACTGCCCTCGATCCGACAATGAAGATGATCCACATGGATAACCAGGCTGTCGAGGAAGCGGTCAAGAGTGGAGGGCGAATTTCCTTCATTGCAAAAGTTGGTAATTTCACCAAAATTTCTGACCTGGAAAAGGAACGGTCAAGGTTCAACGAGAGCGCATTCCGAGCCGATTCAACTGGCGGTGTTTTACTGTTCCCGAATACTTACAACGACATCCGGCAGATTGAGCAGTCATCCTATACCGTTCCGGAAGCGGAACTGAATGAGATCCGTACGAACGTGTACAACTATTTCGCAGTCAATGAGGATGTCCTGCAGTCCAAGGCATTCGGTGATGCATGGTCGGCATTCTATGAATCAGTCATAGAACCATTCGCCATCCAGTTCTCGGAAACCATGACTCAGGCGATGTTCTCGGACAAAGAGAGAGCGATGGGATCAATGATCATGGCCTCATCGAACAGACTGCAATACATGACAACGAAAGAAAAACTTGATGTCTCGGCGCAGATGGCGGACCGGGGCATTCTTAGTTTTAACGAAATCAGAGAGATCTGGAATTTGCCTCCGATCGAGGGCGGTGACAGACGAATCATACGAGGCGAATACTACAACGCTGACGACAAGATCAGCGAATGGGAGGTAACAGATGCCGGTGAAGAGTGACAGAGAATACAGAAACATGGTTCTTGAAGTGCACATGGCAGATGACGAGGAAAAGATCGTCCGTGGTTATGCCACCGTGTTCAACGAGCCATACACGCTTTATGAAGCAAATAACTTCCGGATGGAAGAGGTCGTAAGTGACAAAGCATTTGAGAACACAGACATGGGCGATGTCATCATGCAGTACGACCATCAGGGGCGAGTATTCGCCCGGATCAGCAATAATACTCTGACCGTCACACCTGACGAGAGGGGTTTATTGATAGAAGCCAACCTTGGCGGAACGGAGCTGGGACGCCAGCTGTATGAAGAAATCAAGGGAGGCTATACGAACAAGATGAGTTTCGGTTTCACAGTCGATGGTGAAGCGTACGAAGACACCAGAGATTCCGATGGCAAGACCGTCACGGTGAGAACGATCACATCTATTCGTAAACTTTACGATGTTTCGGCGGTATCCCTGCCAGCCAATGACGCTACATCAATTAGCGTCAGAAGTCTGATTGACGGAGAGATCGAAAGGATTCAGGCGGAGAGACTTGAAGCGGAGAAGAGAGCCAAAGAGACAGAGCGACTCAAACTGCGACTGCAGTTAGAAAGGAACCGTCATGGAAATTAACGAAATGACCATGGATGAGATCGAAACCCGTATGGGTGAGATTTCTGCTCTGCTGGAGACTGAAGACGCTAATGTCGATGAGCTCCGGACAGAGACTGACGCTCTGATCGAGCGCAAAAACAACCTGATCGAGGCAGCTGCTGAAAAGCGTTCTCTTCTGAACAAGATTGCTGATGCCAAGATCGAACCGATCGCTAAGGTCGAACCTGAAGAGGAGAGAAAAATGACAGACACAATCGAACTCCGCAATACGCCAGAATATATCAATGCGTATGCAAACTACATCCGTTACAACGATGACCGTGAGGTCCGTGCACTGCTGACACAGAACGGCAGCGGCGAAATCCAGGTACCGTCCCTTGTTTATGACATCGTCAAGACAGCATGGGAAAAAGAAGGCATTATGTCCCTGGTCCGCAAGGCTTATCTGAAAGGCAACCTGAGAGTTTCCTTCGAAAAGTCCGCAGACGCGGCTGTTGTCCACACAGAAGGCCAGGCAGTTACAGAAGAAGAACTGCACCTTGGTGTCATCCAGCTTACTCCGGTCGCTATCAAGAAATGGATCTCCATTTCCGACGAAGCACTGGATATGGCTGCTGAACCGTATCTCGAATACATCTATGACGAACTGACATATCAGATTGCCAAGAAAGCCGCTGACACTGTCATCGCCAAGATCGAAGCATGCACAGCCGCAGCCACAACCGGCGCAGTCGCTGTTCCGGTCGTAACTGCAGCCACAATCGGTCTCGGCACAGTCGCTGCTGCTATGGCTAACCTGTCTGACGAAGCACAGAACCCGGTTGTCATGATGAACAAACTGACATGGGGCGCTGTCAAGGCCGCTCAGTACAGTGCAGGTTATCCGATTGATCCGTTCGAGGGTCTGCCGGTTGTATTCAACAACACCATTACGGCATTCAGCGCAGCATCTACAGGCGACACATATATGATCGTTGGCGACCTGGGCCACGGCGCACTGGCCAACTTCCCGAACGGCCAGGAAATCACAGTCAAGAGAGACGACTTCACACTGGCTGCTTCCGACCTGGTTAGATTCATCGGCCGTGAATATGTAGGCATCGGCATCGTAGCCAACAACGCATTCTGCAAAGTTAAGAAGTAAGAAAAATAAAAGAGGACAATCATGAAGACGTTAATTGTGATCCCATGCATGGATCAGGTACCTGCTCAATTTTGCCAGTCACTGGCAATGCTCAAAAAAGAAGGTGAATGTGCGATTGCTTTTCAGATGAGCTCGCTCATTTACATGGCACGAAATGAACTGGCAATGAAGGCGATCCAGATGGGGGCCGATTACATCCTGTGGTTGGACTCAGATATGGTCTTCGAGCCTGACTTAATGTCAAAACTTTTTAAAACACTTGAGGAAAAGTCCGTTGAATTTGTCAGCGGACTTTACTTCAAGCGGTTTCCTCCGTATGAACCTGTCGCTTATACCACGTTCGGTATCAAAGATGACGAGATCATTGCGGAAAGGATGACCGAGCCACCGACAGAAGTGACTTCTGTGGGCGGTGTAGGTTTCGGCTGCGTTCTGATGACCACATCCCTGGCTCTGGCAGTTTTCAACGAATACAACACCATGTTCGCTCCGATCGGAAACGTAGGGGAAGACATTGCGTTCTGTTATCGTGCGAAGACTCTTGGCTATGAGCTTCTCCTGGATCCGGACATCAGATGCGGCCATGTCGGTCATTATGTAGTGACCGAGGACTTATTCAACGCTTTTAGGAAAGGAGCATGACATGAACACGCTGACGCTCTCGAAAGTAAAACTGGCACTCGATCCACCCATCGTTACCAATGAATTTGATGAACAGATAGAAGAACTTATTTCCGCAGGACTGGCAGATTTAGGAATCGCAGGAGTAAATGGTGAGAATGTGGAAATCACGAATCCTCTGATTCGGCAGGCAGTAATAACTTACTGCAAGATGAATTTCCATGAACCGGACAATTACGAAAGACTGAAAGCTTCCTATGACGAACAGAAAGCCCAGTTGTCGATGGCTTCCGGTTTCACCACTTGGTTATGAATCTT
>JAFWDW010000165.1 GCA_017515965.1 Lachnospiraceae bacterium | reverse complement strand
GATCCGATGATGCGCTCCTATCTGAAGGACGACCGGTTTACAGCCAGTGTCAATGAGCGCGGCGCCCTGACTTTTGTGACACAGAAGGAATTGTTCTTTGAGTGGCTGAATGCGGAAGATCACAAAGCCCAGCTCTCGGCGCTGATCAACAAGAAGGTGGGGGCTGATGTGCCCTTGAGTATCGAGTATCTGGAACCGCAGTACAGCATCGAAGATGAGTACGCGGACGAAGAAGATCTGAAACAGATAAAAATTGACATAATCAGGGAGGAAAACTAATGGCTAAACGAGGCGGATATCCCGGCGGCATGCCCAACAACATGAACATGAACAATCTGATGAAGCAGGCACAGAAGATGCAGCGTCAGATGGAGGAGGCAGCCAAGGAACTGGAGACAAAAGAGTACACGGCGACAGCCGGCGGCGGCGCGATCGAAGTGACTGTCTCCGGACAGAAAAAGCTGACAAAGGTCGTTCTGGAAGAAGAGATCGTGGATCCCGATGATATCGAAATGCTGCAGGATCTGATCATAGCGGCAGTCAACGAAGCGCTGGCGAAGGCTGATGAAGCTTCTGCTCAGGCCTTTTCCGGCCTGACCGGCGGACTCGGCGGCGGTCTGGGAGGCGGACTGCCCTTCTAAAGGAGAGATATGGACCGTTACAGTTCACAAATGGAACAATTGATCGCGGAGCTCTCCAAGCTCCCGGGCATCGGAGCCAAGAGCGCGCAGCGTCTGGCATTTCATCTGATTTCCCGGGATCCTGAGGAAGTACGCCATCTGGCGGAGACGATGGTCTCGGCGCGGGAAAACATCCGCTACTGTAAGCAGTGTTTCTCGCTGACTGACCATGAGCTCTGCGCTGTCTGCTCCGACCCGACGCGGGACCAGAAGACGATCATGGTCGTCGAGACGACGCGGGATATGATCGCCTATGAGAAAACCGGCAAGTATACCGGCGTATACCATGTTCTGCACGGAGCGATCTCACCGATGATGGGGATCGGGCCGGATGATATTCGGCTCAAAGAGCTGATCGAACGTCTGCGGGGCGATGTCGACGAGGTGATCATCGCGACGAACTCCAGCCTGGAGGGAGAGACGACGGCTATGTATATCAGCAAACTGATCAAGCCGACCGGGATCAAGGTAAGCCGGATCGCAAGCGGTGTTCCGGTGGGCGGAGATCTGGAGTACACCGATGAAGTGACGCTTCTCAGAGCGCTGGAAGGCAGAGTGGAGTTATAGATAAGGGATGAAAATGGACCGCGCACATCTGAATCAGGCATTGTCGCGTGACGCAGACCAGTCCCGTCTGGACCGCATCGATGATTTGCGCGATGAATATGAGATCGTTGATCAGATCGAGGAGGAGTATACACGGCAGACAAACCGCCGTAAGCGCCGGATCATCGTCACAGGCGTGATTATCCTTCTGCTGGTGGCAGCAGTGCTGTTGGTCGTGCTTCTCCAGACGTACGATTCGGTGCAGGTGCTCAAGTCGCGCAGTCTTTCCGATGCGGGGAGCAACGGCTACACTGCCTTTGCCGGTCATATTTTAAAATACAACCGTGACGGTGTCTCTCTGATGGACACGGACGGCGAGGATAAATGGAATCAGGCCACACAGTTTAAGCAGCCCGCGGCGGTCACATCGGACGCTTACGCGGTGGTGGCTGATATCAAGGGAACCGACATGTATCTGTTTGACGAGAAGGGTCTGGTCAAACAGCTGTCGACGACCAAGCCGATCGAGAAGGTGACGGTCGGTCATGACGGCACGGTCGTCGTGATCCAGGAGAACGGAAGCACACCGGTCGTCTCCTGTTACAGCAGGGAAGGCAAGATGCTCTTAAAGCATCAGGCTTCTCTGTCGGAGAGCGGGTATCCGATCAGCGCGGCTGTCTCAGAAGACGGTGAAGTACTTGCACTGTCGTACCTGCGGGCCGGCAGCACCGGCGCCTCGGGCCGGATCTCCCTGTTTGCCATCAAAAGTCAGGGAAAGGACAACACGCTCTTTACGGAAGACCTCAAATCACAGATAGCGGGCGAGGTGTTCTTCATAGACAAAACGGTTGTCGTGGTCGGGGAGAAGGAATGTTTTCTCTATCAGGGGTTTGAATCGCCCAAGAAGAAAACTATTGACATCGACGGCGAGATAGAAAAAGTGTTTCGGGACGGACGGTATTTCGGATTTGTTCTGCGCATGTCAAACGGGGAGAAGTCCCTGCGCGTCTACAGTCGGAGCGGATCTGAAAAGCTGAACAAGACAGTTACAGGTAACTATGACAAAGTCCTGATGATGAATAAGCAAGTCCTTTTATTCAGCGGGCAGGAGTGCTGCATTTATACGTTGCGCGGCATCCATCGCTTTGACGGGCAGATGCGCGATGGAGTGCTTTTTGTCATGCCGGTCGGCGGCATCAACCGATATGCGGTGATCACCTATGATGGAATAGATACGGTCTATCTGACGAAGTAATTGAGGGAAGATCAAAATGAACTGGTTATTGATTGTGGTCGCTGTGCTGCTTCTTATCAGCACGGTGATCGGATACAAAAAGGGATTGTTAAAACAGGGACTGATCCTGTTCGGAGCGTTGATTCTGCTCTGGCTGATGTCCTTCCTGCTCCCTTACACAAGGGAGGCTATCAAAGAGCATACGCCCGTTGAGATCATGATCTCGGAGAGAGTCGAGAGAATGGTGCAGAGCAGGATCGACGAGATGGCGGAGGAGAAGAGGGACGAGACGCTGGCGCAGTTCAATGCCTATAACAATAAAAGTTCCAAGGGAGATGCCAACCAACCGGGGTCGAAGGTCCCCACGCTCACCAAATCACAGCAGACAGAACTGATCGAGAAGGCATCGATTCCGGCTTTCGTAAAAAAGATCCTGCTTGAGAACAACAATTCCGAGATCTATGACCGCCTCAAAGTTGAGACTTTTACAGACTATGTCAAAACATATGTGACGGATACAGCCATTAATATACTCGCTTATGTCACGACTTTTGTTTTGGCCTATATGATCTACAGGCTGCTTCTGGCGGCAGTTCACCTGGTAGATCACCTGCCTCTGGCGGGGAGTCTCAATCACGGTCTCGGCGCGATCCTGGGACTGGCAGAGGGGCTGGTGCTTCTGGGCGTCTTCTTTATGATCCTGTTTCTGTTTTGCAGGACAGGCGCCGGCAGAGCCTGTTATAAATGTATTGATGACAGTAAGATACTGACCTTTTTATATGACTACAATCCGCTGATGGCGATCGTATCGGCGGTGAAAGGGTAAGCAGGGAAAGGAGATTATCTGCATGAGTCGCTATTTATTTACATCAGAATCAGTGACAGAGGGACATCCGGACAAGATGTGCGATGCTATATCGGATGCGATACTGGATGAATTGATGCGGCAGGATCCGATGAGCCGTGTAGCCTGCGAGACCTGCACGACCACCGGAATGGTTCTGGTCATGGGAGAGATCACCACACAGGGATACGTCGATATCCCGAAGGTCGTTCGGGACACCGTCAGGGAGATCGGATACACCAGAAGCAAGTACGGTTTTGACGCAGAGACATGCTCGGTGCTGACGGCGATCGATGAGCAGTCGCCGGATATTGCGCAGGGAGTCAATGACTCGCAGGACGATCATTCGATCGGCGCCGGGGATCAGGGCATGATGTTCGGGTATGCAACGGACGAGACGCCCGAGTACATGCCGTATCCGATCATGATGGCGCATAAGCTGTGCCGTCAGCTGGCGAAGGTCCGCAAAGACGGTACGATTCCTTACCTCAGACCGGACGGGAAATCTCAGGTGACAGTCGAGTATGATGATGGGAAACCGGTGCGTATCGACGCCGTCGTTCTTTCCGCACAGCACAATCCGAATGTATCGCAGGAAGAGCTGGCCGCGGATATCAGAAAGCATGTTTTTGAGAAGGTACTGCCCGCTGATATGGTGGATGAGCAGACGACTTATCTGGTCAATCCGACAGGACGTTTTGTCGTGGGAGGTCCGCAGGGCGATTCGGGACTGACCGGGCGCAAGATCATCGTTGATACTTATGGCGGGATGGCCCGTCACGGCGGCGGCGCCTTCTCCGGTAAAGACTGTACCAAAGTGGACCGCTCCGCGGCCTACGCAGCGCGGTATGTGGCCAAGAACCTTGTTGCGGCCGGGGTGGCAAAGAGACTGGAAATACAGCTGGCCTACGCGATCGGTGTAGCCAATCCGGTATCGATCTCAGTCG
>JAFWDW010000164.1 GCA_017515965.1 Lachnospiraceae bacterium | reverse complement strand
TGCGTCCTTGAGACCGGAGGCGGTCCGTAGATGCACGCGAATTCTTCCTCGATATAATCAGGTGTGCCCATAGGGGCTCCGCAGTAGCGGCAGTATTTTTCATTTTCTCTGTAAGAATTGCCGCAATTTGCGCACACCTTGCGTTTTGGCATCTCAATCATGACTTTCACCATCCTGTATTTCAGGGAAACTGTTATATTGACATTTTATCACACAGTCTGTCGAATGCATAAATGATCTTGGTTTTGTCTTGCGCCAAAAGTTTGTTTGTTGAAATTTCATAGTTTTAAAGCAAAGTTGTGGTAAAAAATGACGCTTAAAATGACGCTTTTAAGTTTAACATACAGGTAGCTGATAAATAAATGAGACAGATGTTCTCCCCTCTCTATTCTGGCTCACAAATAAGTAATAATAGAAAGAAGCATGACCAATGATGGATGGTGGGTCATGCTTCCTTGATTATATGCGTTTTTCATGGGACTTGTTAATTCAAACTTGTCCAAGTATTTCATTCATCTTTTGCGCGAATATCGCATGGCCTTCCGGTGAGAAATGCACCCCGTCGAAGGTCATCTCGATCTCCCATTCACCCGCGTCGGCAAACAGGCAGCCCTTCCTTTCCGCGAGTTCGCGGTAGGCATTTCCCAAGTCCTGCGATTCTTCAATGATCTCATCATCCATGACCCACTCACCGTATTGCAGGTGCGGCGGAGAGATCAGAAGGATTGGTTTCCCCGCATCGATGATCGTATCAAGAAAACTCTCCATCCTGCCTGCGGTCTGCCCGGCGCTCAGACCGCTGCACAGATCATTAGTGCCAAGCATGATCGTGACCAGATCCGGGTCGTTCAGCCTTATCAGGCCAGCGTACCTCGACTGCCCGCGCGGCACTGTCATGCCATTGGTCCCGCAGTTGACGACATCGCAGCCCTCCAGACGGTCAGTCCAAGGGATCCCTTCCGGGTACCTCGATCCTATATAAGACCGGGGATCGTAGCCGTACGTATTTGAATCTCCAATACAAAGAATTTTCATGTTTGTCAGTGTCTGCCTTTTCTTTCGAGGACATATCTGAACCAGGCCTCAAACTCGGCTCCAAGCCTCTTTACAAGTTCTGCAGCTTCTTCCGGTTTAGCGGCAGCGGCGTACAGGCACTGCTGCGCGATTTGATACTTTCTGGCAACAGACATGCGCGCCAGCTCCTCATCGGTATATTTCACTATGTCGACCATTTCCTCCTGCGCGCGGAAGAACCTTATGAAGGCCTCTGCGGTCTCGTGACCAACGATCGGTTCAAGGAGCGAGAAGTCGTTGCCGGAGCTGTCGAGTACGCGCGACACCATCTCCCAGCGGCGCGGATCGGCATAGCCTTCTGTTCCCGTGAATGAGGTCCTGAGATAGAGGTCGTTGTTAGCCAGGAACTCCATGACATATGGATTGATGTTCTTCCTGACCGCCCAAGGCATCCAGTTTTCCACCGTCGTTCGTATGTATATGTGAGCGAACCTTCCAAAGAGCGGCTCAGCCAGGTCGTGCGCTACGCTTGACTCCGCCCTGTCGTTCCCGGCCGCGACGATGCGCGCGTTCTCCGGAAGCGGCCAGCGGTTGTTGACGAAGCGTTCCAGCACTATCTTGAATATGACAGCCTGAGTCTGCTTTGTGGCATTAGTCAGTTCGTCAAAGAACAGGATGTGAGGCTTGCCGTCTTCGCAGAGACGCTCCAGCTTTACCAGCCATACCGGCTTGATGTCTATGATAGTATCGGTCGACTCGTTGTAGACAGCACGGCCGTTGATGGTCTCAGGCGTCTCGTTTACCAGCTCTATGTCGAGGACATCCGGGTCGATCTCCTTTACGCGGTCGCTCTTTCCGTCGCCGGTCAGCCCGTGGATGAACACCGGTATGTCCGCTTCAATAAAGGATCTTATCAGGTCAAGCTCGTCATGCTCTTCGAAGTGATACGATGTCCCCGCAGCGGCGGAAGCGATCTCCTTGTCGTCTTCCGCGAGCAGTTCCTCTATGAATCCGTGCGAGAGATAAGCAGCGGCGTCCTCGCGGCTTAGTCCCGCAAACAGGGCTCTGCCGGATATGAGCAGCTTGTTGATCTCATCGTAATACCAGCGCACCGGCCGCACTTCGATGAATATCTCCACGCCTGCGGTTACAGCGCTTCCGTCGGACAGTTGGACATACCCGCTCGGAGTTTCCTCAGTGACGGCGATCCTGACTATCTGCTTGGCGCCCAGCCTGTAGACATCTCTTTTTTCTCCGGCGATGGTATAGCTCATCCCGGTCTTTTTCAGTGTGCCGTCGCGGTATTGCTTTTCTGCCATTTCGCGCATGGACGACTCGAGTATGACTGATGGGAAGGTCCCAAGCTCTGCCGTAACGATGCCGCCCGATTCACGTACCTGGCTGAGCAGTTTTTCATCGCCCGGCTCCATCAAAAGCACAGGCCTTACGGCGCAGTTGCTGTCTATATGGTCACGTCCGAATCTGTCAGCGCAGTCCGCTCCGGAAAGGAAGTAGTTGACGCGGTCGCCGCTCAGTGTGAACCCGTCATCAGGTATGGTGACCAGCACCAGGTCGCTCGCGTGGACCGAGGTCCCTGCCGCGCGGAAAAGCGGGAGAGGGTTCTCGAACAATTGCTTATGTGATAAGAAAATCGACTTCATATCTGTTTATCTCCTCAGGTTTTTTAACGTAGATCACTTTTCCGCCGGGCGGGTCGACAGGCATGTCGCTGTACACGAGCCAGATGGCGTCGCTTCTGGTTTCCGGCATGTCTGCGTAGCCGTCCGTGAATATTATCTTTGTCTCTGCGTCGCCCGTAAATGCCCTGACGGCAGTCTCAAAATTGGTTCCGCC
>JAFWDW010000163.1 GCA_017515965.1 Lachnospiraceae bacterium | reverse complement strand
GCTCCTGACCGGAAACATTGTTCAGTTTTTTAATTCGTTCAATCCCCTGCCCCAAAACCACAGTCTCCCGCTCGGTCTGCTGCTTATGACGATCGGCTTCGCCTTTATGGCCGTCGGCATGTATATCTACATGGGAGCCGCCGAGTGCTGCGGTCCGCGCGATGCGCTCCTGGTCGGACTCGGGAAACGCCTGCCGCGTCTTTCGATCGGCGTGGTCGAGATCATCCTCTGGGGAACGGTCACGTTCTTTGGCTGGATCCTCGGCGGCCCGATCGGCATCGGAACCCTCTACGGCGCACTCGGCGCCGGCGTGGTGATGAATATCGTCTACCGCCTGATCCGGTTCGAGCCCCGCGACATCAAACACCAGGATGTGATCGAGGTCGTCCGGGAACTGAAGTCTTAATCCAGTGAATACTCCTTCTTGAAATCATCAAAATACGTATGGAACGCTTCATCCTGCGCCTCGTTCAGTATCTGGTGATATTGATGCTGGCCGAAAAGCCCCTGCTCCGACTCAATGACATCCACCGCGATATTGCTGCAGTGATCGGAGATACGCTCATAATCTGTCAACAGATCATTGAAGACAAATCCTGTCTCCAGCGAGCACTCCTTGCGGCTGACGCGCTCGATATGATGATTCTTGATCCGATCACACAAATCATCGATCACTTCTTCGAGCGGATCGATCTGAAACGCTACAAAATTATCATTTTCAACAAAAGCTTTGATCGCCATCTCGGAGATATCCGTGACCGCCTTTTCCAGGACGTTCAGCTCATTCTGCGCGCCTTCTGAAAGCACGATCTTCTTCTCCGTAATCTCCTGAACCGCCTCACCGATATTGCGCGCGTGATCGGAGATGCGTTCAAAATCACTCAGAACACTCAGATATTTGCTGACTTCATTGGCCTGCTCTTGGTTGATATCCTGTGTATTGATCGTAAAGAGATACTGGCCGAGCTTATCCTCATAGCGGTCCAGGACCCCTTCCAGATCCAGCACTTTCCTGTACTTCTCTTTACTGTATTCCTGTCTGAGAGAAACCGCGTACTTGACGCTCTTAAGTGCTTTCTCCGCCATCGAATCAATGACTGTCTTACTCTGTGCAAGCGCCAGTGTAGGGTGATCCAGGAAACGTGATTCCAGCCGGTCCATATCGGCCTGTTCGGCAGCCGCTTCCTCGCCCTCCGGGAAGAGCGCGCACACGATCTTGTTCATCGCGCCGATCAGCGGCGTCAGGAAGATGACCACCGCCAGTCTGTACAATGTATTGACGAGCGCGATTGAGACCATTGTCATCGTCCTAGTCATAAAGCCGAAATGGAATATTCCATTGAGCACATAGAAGACGACACCGCAGATGATCGCACCGAGCACATCGATAACCAGGTAGACAAAAGCGGTACGCTTTCCGTTGACGCTGGCGCCAAGTGCACTGAGCATAACGGGAACAGCCGCGCCTATGCCGATACCCATGAGGATCGGGAATGCCATGTCAAACTCAACAGCGCCTGTCATCGCGAGCGCCTGCAGAATACCGACCGAAGCGCTTGCGCTCTGGATCACGGCTGTGAGCAGCATACCTGCCAGCACGCCAAGCACCGGGTTTGAAAAGCTTGTCAGCATTTTGATGAAATTCGGGTCAGATCTGAGCGGTGCGATCGATCCGGACATCATGCTCATGCCGTACATGAGGACTGCAAAGCCAAGCATGATACCGCCGATATTCTTGACCGAATTCTTCTTGGCGAACATCCACATGATAATACCGGCGAGTGCCACGACACCTGTCAGTATCTCGGTGCTGAAATACTTGGCCACGCTCGCGCCTGATCCGCCGAGACTGTTCAGACACAGGATCCACCCTGTGATACTCGTGCCGAGCACTGCGCCAAGGATAATGCCGATCGCCTGTTTGACCTTCATCATGCCGGAATTAACGAAACCGACGACCATAACCGATGTCGCCGATGATGACTGGATCACGGCTGTCACGCCCGTTCCGAGTACGATCCCCTTCGCCGTATTGCCCGCCAGCTTATAGAGGATCATCTCCATCTTGCTGCCGGCTACCTTCTTGAGCGAATCGCCCATGACGGACATGCCGAACAGGAACATCGCCACGCCGCCGAGTAGTGAAATAATATTTGTCGCGCTCATAGTTCTCCTCTTATCCTTTCAGAGTTCTTTCCCGGTATTTCTGAAGCACATCATAAATACCGTCTTCCGACAACACCCCGCGCCTTAGGCCGACGGGCAGCATGCCCGCTTCATCAGCCGCGAAGTCCTCCTTCCAGGCAGGACCGGTGTAGTAGTCATCGAGTTCCCGGATATACAACTCTAACTCAGGGTAACTGATACCCTCATCTTTCAGTATCTGCTCCGCTTTCTGCAAGAGCGTTTCATAGTATTGGATCCGCCTTATCTGCACTTCCGCAGCGTACTCTCTAAGATAATCCTGCAGATAAGCATGCCGGCTTTCTGCCATTTCCCGGCCTTTGTCTGTATTCATCAGATCTTTCAGCCTCAGCAGCTTGTCGTGAAAATGTCGGATCGACTCTTCAAAGGGCCTGCCGTTCGAACCGCCGTAAGCAAATGTTCTGGCAATTCCGACCGCTCCCATCGCATCCAGCCGGTCCGCATCCTGAACGATCTGTCCCTCAAGTGTATCAGGCCGCCTGCCGCGGTTTTGACTGAAGGAAACAGTGTTGATGATCTCGCAGACCGCCTCGATCTCATCGGCCGGGACATGTTCCCCCTCGAGGAACGCTCGTGCATTTGCATTATGCTCTGTCGCGAACAGCTTGTGGTCGTCCGCATCGTGCAACAGCGCTGCCAGTGCAGCCAGATCGGCATCACAGTCCGGCTCGGAAGCTGCGATCTCAAGCGTGTTCCGGTACACCCGCATCGTGTGGCTGACATCGTGACCGCCGGCGTCGTTCCGGAACAAATGCTGTATGAATGATTTCGCTGACTGGATGATGCTTTCGTCCATATCTCCGGCTTCTCCCTCATATTAAACTATATCAGAAAAGCAAGCCTCCGTATATCTT
>JAFWDW010000162.1 GCA_017515965.1 Lachnospiraceae bacterium | reverse complement strand
TGCGTATGCTTCCACAAGCGCACGCGCTTTGTAGTGATCATCCACCTCTTTGCCGCTCGGGCTTCTGACAAAAGATCCCGCGTACGGGCGCTCTTCGAGAACACCCATGATCGAGAGCTCTAATACCGCTTCTCTGACCGGCGCCTGTGACATGTCCAGTTCTTTTGCCAACTTCGTCTCAACGATGCGCTCGCCGGGCTTGAACTGACCCTCGCCAATCCCTTTGATGATGTATCGTATGACTTCTGATCTAAGCGTTTCTTTGGTTGTTCGTTTTACCATAACAATCCTCTTTCGTATCGCTTCTATAGTAAGTAATCTTAAAAAAGAACAGCTCTTTAATGGTAAAGCAGTGCATCAAAGAATGTCAAGTATAATGCTCTGGTTTAGTTTATGCTTCAGCCTCTTTCTGCGCGTCCATTTTGTCAGCCGCCAGCAGAATTGCATCGGCAATACGTGCGTACCCGGTGCACCGGCAAATATTGCCCTCCATCTCTTTACGGATCTGATCTCTGGTAGGATGAGGATATGTATTAAGAAGCGCCACGGCGCTCATCAGCATTCCGGGTGTGCAATACCCGCACTGAACAGCTCCGGCTTCGAGAAAAGCTTCCTGCAGCGGGTGGAGTTTACCGTCCTGTGCCAGTCCTTCAGCTGTCAGGACGCTCTTTCCGTCAAGCTCAGCAGCAAGCACAAGGCATGAATTGACCGGCTCTCCGTCTACAATGACCGTACAAGCTCCGCATTCACCCTCATCGCAGCCTTCCTTGACACTGTTAAGAAACAGGTCTTCGCGCAGGAACCGGAGAAGAGTCTGATTGACCGGAACTGTCTTTTTATAGACCTCACCGTTGACGGTGACTTCAATATCAACTGTCCGCATCTGTTACACCTCCTCTTTCGGGCGGGGTTTCAAGCCTTCTTGTCCTGGATAAAGCCTCATCGGAATCGGCTCCGCTTTCGCTTCAAATGATTTGCCCGCGCGCTCGACCGCCTCATGCAGCACGAGAATTGTAATATCGTGCAGCAGACGGATTCGGAACTGCGCACTTGAACGCCAGCTTGAACGCGGTTTTCCTTCTGAAGCGACCGCTTCAGCAGCCTTCGCAAAGATTTCATCCGAAACTTTTTGGCCTTCAAGAACTGCCTCTGCGCTGTGACTCATCACCGGAGTCGGTGCAGAAGTTGTCAGCGCAATGCGGACATTTCGCATGACGTCGCCGTCAAGTTCGAGGTATGCGCTGACTCCCATCAGCGCCAGATCCATCGCTCCGCGGCGCATATACTTATAGTAAGCGCTTCCGGCGTTTTCAGGAACATCCGGAATCCGGATACGCGTCAACAACTCGTCAGATTGTATATCAAATTTCTTGAATCCAGTATAAAATGTCTCAAGAGGAATCTGTCTTTCACCGTTCGGCCCTGCGACAGTCACTTCAGCATTATGCACCAGCATCGGTCCGATCGAATCAGCCGACGGAGCACCGTTCATAATGTTACCGCCGAGCGTTCCGCGATAGCGGATCTGTACGGATCCGACCTGTGAGCAACCTGAAAACATTGCATAATACTTCTTCTTGATAATATCCCACGTTTCAATATCGCGATGTGTCGTCAATGCTCCAAGATCAAGTCCTTCGCCCTCGGTATAACTGTGGCCTTGTAATTCTTTCAGCAATTTGATATCGACGATCTCAGGATCCCTGTCTTTCCCGCCGTGCCTGTTGACATAGACATCGGTACCGCCCGCTACAGGTCTGGCTCCTTTTGCTTTTAACATGCATGCCTCATTGAAATCAGTCGGCATGAATAATTCGAATTTTCCGAGCATCAGTCAGCCACCTCCTTTCGGAACAGGATGTGCTCCGGTTTGATCGGGAGCGAGTCAAAATCTGTGTTGCAGGCATGGCTGATCGCTCCTGCAATCGCAGCAGCGGTCGGAACCAGTCCCGGTTCGCCAATTCCTTTGACACCGTACGGTCCCTCCGGATGCCCATTCTCAACCAGCGTGATCTTGACATCGACGTCCGAATCCATAAACGTCGGCACTTTGTAATCAACCATGTTGCCGTTGCGCAGATTGCCGTCCTCGTAGATCATCTCTTCCATGATGGTGTGGCCGAGTCCCATGATAACAGATCCTTCAACCTGCTGCAGAACACCGGTGGGATTGATTGCTTTGCCGATGTCGTTGCTCGCGCCCATCTTGACCAGTGTCACACGTCCGGTGACCGGATTAACTTTAACGATCGCAGCCTGCGCACCGATCATCCACATAACTGTCGGACGTTTGGACTGCCGTCCGTCAACAGGCGGCGGATCAAAAATATCCGATGTGCCGTAACGTCCGATCGCGATAACCGGCGGCTGTTCATGCATGATACCGGATTTTCCGACCTCGCTGATATGAATACGCTGCTCTGGATCGGAAACTCTCTGGATATATCCTTCTTTCGTATATATCACGTCTTCCTTATCGCAGCTCCATTTGATCGCTGCCAGGTCGCAGAGCTGACGTTTAATGCCTTCGCAAGCCTCCAGAATGGCATTGCCCGAATGGAAGGTCGAGCGCGAGGAGGTTGTTGTCTTATCGTATGGCGTCATGGACGTGTCCACGGGAGATACGCTGATACGATCCAGATCCATGCACATGGATTC
This sequence comes from Lachnospiraceae bacterium, assembly GCA_017515965.1. Taxonomy (GTDB): domain Bacteria; phylum Bacillota; class Clostridia; order Lachnospirales; family Lachnospiraceae; genus RUG842. The sequence continues at coordinate 313 of JAFWDW010000162.1, read as the reverse complement.
CGCAGCGAACTGCGGCATGGTTGTGGTCACACCTTGCCCCATTTCACGGCTAGCAGACCAAATATAAAGCGATCCGTTCTCATTCATCTTAAGCACGCAGGAAGTAGTTGACGGTGTGCCTGTCAGTTTATTGAAGCAGGCAATCCCTTTGCCCCAGAGATAGCCTTCCTCATCGACCCAGCGATCCGGATATTGATCCCAGTCGACATTCTTTGCCGCTGCGCGCAAACATTCGTCAACGGCACAGGTTGAAATGATCTCACCGGTCACACCGACATCTCCGTCGTGCAGACAGTTGTGCAGACGCAGCTTA
>JAFWDW010000161.1 GCA_017515965.1 Lachnospiraceae bacterium | reverse complement strand
TGACTGAGCGTCATATCATCATCAGCGTAGCTCCGGGCGTGACGGGAAACTGGCTGCACCGGACGGCGGGGAAGAACTTCCGCGTAGTGCGCGTGATGCCCAACACACCGGCTCTGATCGGCAGTGGTATGACAGGTCTGGCCTATAACGATGACGCTCTGGATGAAGAGGAGAGCGTAATTATTATGAACATTTTCTCTTCATGCGGACTGGTACGCCGTGTCGACGAATCACTGATGGATACAGTGATCTGTGCAAGCGGATCCTCACCGGCTTTTTACTATTTGTTTATCGATGCCATCGCCAAGCGCTGCGAAGATCTCGGCATGACACGCGAGGATGCAGTAACATTTGCTGCGCAGACAGCTCTCGGGTCGGCCCGTATGGTTCTTGAATCCGGCGAAGACCCGGCTACCCTCGCTGACCGTGTCTGCTCAAAAGGAGGCACAACGATCGAAGGCGTTAATTCCCTGAAAGCGGACGACCTGGATTCTATCGTCGCCCGGGCCATCGATGCCACCTTCGCCAAAGCCCGGGCCATGAGAAAGGAATAATGAGTACCTTTTGACGAGTTTTTAGGGATAGTGTAAGCATATAAAAACAGACGCATATTCTGAATCGGGCCGTGAAAAACGCCGGCACTTAGGGTGCGTTCGACGCGCCCTTATGTACCGTTGCGTTTTTCCTCGGAGCGCGAGCGTCCCGTCAGGATGTGTGTCTGTTTTTATGTTCTGGTATTCCTAAATACTCAGCCGCGTACCTGCCCGTTACCGCGGAGCTGATATTTGTAAGAAGTGAGTTCTTTCAGGCCCATCGGTCCGCGCGCATGGAGCTTTTGCGTGCTGATACCGATTTCCGCGCCGAAGCCGAACATGAATCCGTCGGTGAAACGTGTGGAGACATTGGCGTAAACACAGGCGGAGTCAACTTCGTTGAGGAACTTTTCGGCGTTCTCATCAGAAGAAGTGATGATAGCGTCAGAGTGACCGGTGTGATAGCGGTTGGTATGCGCGATGGCTTCGTCAACTGAATCCACGATTTTAACGGACAGGATATAGTCCAGATACTCAGTTCCCCAGTCTTCCTCTGTAGCGCGCTTCATGATCGGTGCGATACCGCAGGCGATCTCATCACCGCGCAGTTCGACTGTCTTGCCAAGTTTATCTGCCAGTGCAGGCAGAAACGCATCGGCGATGGCACGGTGCACCAGAAGGCTCTCAGCGGCGTTACAGACGCCTACACGCTGTGTTTTGGCATTGGTGATAATCTCGAGTGCCATGGGGATGTCAGCGCTCTCATCGACGAAAATATGGCAGTTGCCGGTACCTGTTTCGATGACGGGGATCGTGCTGTTCTCAACGACACTCTTAATCAGTCCGGCGCCGCCTCGCGGAATCAGCACATCGATATACTGATTGGCACGCATCATCTCTTTGACAGTGTCACGGCTGGTGTCCTCAACGAGCAGGAGCACATCGGGGTTGATGTCCATTTCCTCCAATGCATCCCGCATGACATGAACCATTGCGATATTGGAGTTGATACAATCGGAACCGCCGCGCAGGAAAGAGACATTGCCGGATTTAAAACACAGCGAGAAAGCATCGGGTGTCACATTGGGACGGCTTTCATAAATGATACCGACCACACCCATCGGGACGCGGACACGGCGAATGTCAATACCGTTTTCCAATGTCCAGGAATCCATAATCTCTCCGATCGGATCCGGGAGATCCGCAACCTGACGCATACCCTCCGCAATGTCGTCAAGGCGCTCTTTAGTCAGGCGAAGGCGATCCTGCATACCGGGCGACATGCCTGCCGCTACAGCATTTTCGAGATCTGTCTGATTGGCTTTCAGAATCTCATCACTGTGGAACAGAAGTGCATCGGCAATGACCCGAAGCGCTTTATTCTTCTGATCAGTGGACATGGAACGCATGACCACTTCGGCTTCTTTGGCTTTTTGTCCTAAGGATGAAATTGAGTTCATAGGCACCTCCTGGTTTATTTTGGAAGGAACAGAGTTCCTATCGGTTTTCCGTTCATAATGCGGTGAATATTATTCAGGTCATCTCCGTTGGCGATAATCATCGGGATTCCGGCTTCAGTTGCCAGCTTGGCGGCCGAAAGCTTTGTCGCCATACCGCCTGTCCCGACATCGCCCGAGGAATCCTTGCCCATTGAGAACATCTTGGCATCAAGCGTTTCGACCGTTTCGATCAACTCAGCCTCAGGATTCAGGTTGGGATCATCGGTGTAAAAGCCGTCGATGTCGTAGAGCAGGATGAGCAGATCAGCATCCACCAGTGTCGCCACGATCGAAGAGAGCGTATCATTGTCGCCGTAAAGGATCTCATAGGGAGAAACAGTATCGTTCTCATTGACAATCGGGATGCTGCCGAGCCGAAGAAGAGTTTTGAGTGTTCCGATCGCATTATTTTTCGTCTCTTCTTTATCCAGACCTTCCATCGTCAGCAGCACCTGGGCAGCCGTCTGCCCGTACTCGGCAAAAAGCTTCTGATAGATCATCATAAGCCGTCCCTGTCCGATTGCGGCATAGCCTTGTCTGATAAGCAAATCGTCTGAAGGCTTATCATGACCGATTGAGTTGCGGCCGACAGCAATCGCGCCTGAGGAGACGAGGATCACTTCGCGGCCTTCTCCTTTTTGCGTACAAAGCTCGCGTACAAGCTTTTCTATACGCAGAAGATTAGGCGAACCGTTCTCAAATCTCGTAATGGTCGAGGAGCCGACCTTGACAACAATACGCTTTGTGTCTTTGATGTTCTCTCGTGTGTAATTCATGGTTTTTTCCTGTTTTAAAAATGCCGCAACCCGTTCTGTGGAACTGACCGCGGCATGTTGTTGATATGGTTAATCGTTAAATTGCTCATCCAGATATGTGATCATATCCATGACGCGCTTTAATGTGTTTTCCTCAGTCACTTTTTCAGGATCGATGGTCTTAAAGTTTTCAAGAGCCCAGTTTTCAATACTTCCCGCATCGCAGGCGTGAGCCAGATCCGGTCTGAACGGAATGCGTGCCATTGACGGGATACCGTACAGTTTGACTAATTCATCGACGTGGCTTTTTCCGTAGATCTCATGGCGGGCGCCGCAGTCAGGGCATTTGAAATAGCTCATGTTCTCAATGATTCCGAGGATCGGAATGGTGAGCATATCAGCCATCTTGACAGCCTTGGTGACGATCATAGAAACCAGTTCCTGCGGGGAAGTGACGACAATCAGTCCCTCCACCGGCAGCTGCTGGAATACAGTCAACGGTACATTGCCTGTTCCCGGAGGCATGTCGATCACCATGTAATCGACATTATCCCAGACGACCTCGCTGTAATAGTTGGTCACCATGCCGGCGATCATCGGTCCGCGCCAGACGACCGGGT
>JAFWDW010000160.1 GCA_017515965.1 Lachnospiraceae bacterium | reverse complement strand
CACGTTGGCTGGGTACCGTTAATTACGAACTCTAAGGATTATGCGGAGGAAGGTCTGGTGCCGGGAGGTTCCTACAAGAACCGTCAGTACACCGGAAAGGATGTCGATCTCGGAACATGTGACCGCGATTGGCTGGATGTGCTTTATGATCCGCAGACATCGGGAGGCTTGCTGTTTGCCATCCCGGAGGATGAAGCCGATGCGGCGATGAAGGCGCTTAAGGAAGCGCATTTAGAGACGAAAGCAGCGATTATCGGGGAAGTGACTGAACCCGGTGACAAGAGGATAAAACTCATTTCATAATTTCATCCCATATGATTTTAAAACTGGAGAAGGGAATATCTGCCATGAGCTGCATGGCAGATTATTCCCGCATAAAGGCTTGAAGGGGGACGACTCATGGCCACACATACGATGGAGGAGAAGTATAAAACACTCAAAGTAGCTGATCTGCGGGCTATTTTAGTTTCACGCGGCTGTACGGACGATGTCGCCAAGCTCAAAAAACAGGAGCTGATCGATAAGATGCTCGAGATGGATGAGCAGGATGCAGCGGCTGCAGCTAAAGCGCCAGCGGAGGCTGAGCCGGCGGATATTCCGGCTGATGTCCAGCCCGAACAGGCAGAGAAGGAACTGCCGCAGGAAGAGGCGGCCGGAGAGGAGAGCCGGGAGTCCGGGAAAAAACGCAAAGGCAAACACGGCAAATCAGGCGATCTCGACAGCGGAGAGACAGCGAACGGGATTTTGGAGGTGCTGGCAGACGGTTACGGGTTTATCCGTTCTGACAACTACATGCCGGGTGATGAGGATATCTATGTTGCCCCGTCACAGATCCGAAAATTTGCTCTTCAGACAGGCGATGTGATTGAGGGTAAGATCCGGGTGCGCAATCAGAACGAGAAGTTTGCAGCTCTTCTGTGCCTGACAAAAGTCAACGGCGTGGACCCTGAAAAGATTCCGTCCCGAAGACGTTTTGAGGATATGACGCCGGTTTTCCCAAATAAGAGACTGCGCCTGGAACGGGGCAGGGAGAGTATCGCGGTCAGACTGGTCGATATCGTCTCTCCGATTGGTAAAGGCCAGCGCGGTATGATCGTCTCTCCACCGAAAGCAGGAAAGACAACGCTTCTCAAACAGGTAGCCCTGTCAGTGCTTCGGAACAACCCCGAGATGCACATCATCATCCTTTTGATCGATGAGCGGCCGGAGGAAGTGACCGATATGAAAGAGAGCATTCAGGGAGCGCAGGTCGAGGTGATCCACTCGACATTTGATCAGCTTCCCGAGCATCATAAGCGTGTATCGGAAATGACCATAGAGCGGGCCAAGAGACTGGTCGAACAGGGAAGGGATGTCATGATCCTGCTGGATTCGATCACAAGGCTTGCACGCGCTTACAACCTGACGGTTCCGCCGAGCGGCCGTACGCTCTCCGGGGGTCTTGATCCGGCTGCCCTGCACATGCCCAAGCGTTTCTTCGGCGCGGCCCGGAATATGCGCGAGGGCGGGAGCCTGACGATCCTGGCGACGGCGCTGGTCGACACCGGCAGCAAGATGGATGACGTGGTCTATGAGGAGTTTAAAGGTACAGGCAACATGGAACTCATTCTGGACCGGAAGCTGCAGGAAAAGCGTATCTTCCCGGCTGTCGACATTGCGAAGTCCGGTACACGCAGGGAAGATCTCCTGTTGACACCCGATGAGATGCGCGCTGTCGAAGTGATGCGCCGGGGGCTGAACGGGATGCGCGCGGAGGAGGCGACAGATCAGATCCTGGACCTGTTTGCCCATACGCGGAGCAATAACGAATTCGTCAATCTGGTACAGAAGATCAGGTTTTAAATCACAAAACGGCAAGCTGTCAATCAGCTTGCCGTTCTTCTTGTTCTCTAAACTCTTCAGATATGCATCAGGTTTTTCACAGTCTGCTCGCGAAGCAGATTGTGGATTCTCTCTGACGGATCGATTGTCTGGCTGATCGGTTTTGAATGGTTTAGACTGTCGATGATCAGTGCGAGGTATTTAGCCATATCGGCTGTCTCGTAATATGGACGTGACAAAAGTTCCGGATCCTGATAGACCAGATTGGTTGTGATCAGCTTATGGAACATACCTTTCTCATAGTATTCATCAAATACTTTCATTCCATTGGTAAACAGGCCGAATGTAGCGCAGATGATAATACGCGCCGCGCCGCGCTCTTTGAGCTGACGGCAGACATCGAGCATGGAATCACCGGAGGAGATCATATCATCTACAACGATGACATCCTTGTCCTTCAAGTCGCTTCCGAGAAACTCGTGTGCGATGATCGGATTGCGGCCGTTCACCAGACGTGTATAGTCACGTCTCTTGTAGAACATACCCATATCAACACCGAGAACGTTGGCCAGATAGACCGCACGGCCCATCGCGCCTTCATCCGGGGAGATGATCATCAGTTCCTGCGGATTGACGCGAATATCGGGAACTGCATTGAATATGGCGATCATAAACTGGTAGTAAGCTGAGAATGATTCAAAACCGTCGATCGGAATCGCATTTACGACACGCGGGTCATGCGCATCAAAAGTAATGATATTGGTAACACCCATGGCAACCAGTTCCTGCAGCCCCATGGCGGCATCGAGTGATTCCCGCAGCTCTCTTTTGTGCTGGCGGCTCTCATACAGGAACGGTGTGATGACGTTAACGCGTTTCGCTTTGCCGTTTGCCGCTGCGATAATGCGCTTAATATCCTGAAAATGGTCATCCGGGGACATATAATGGGTCATCCCGTTGATTTTATATGACATGCTGTGGTTACAGACATCTGCCATAATGAACAGATCAACACCGCGGATACTGCCGAGAATCTCTCCTTTGGACTCGCCGGAGCCGAAACGCGGACAGCGGGAGCCGAGCAGATATGTGTCGGCCGGTTGGATTGTCGGATCAGGATACAAATAGTCCTGACGCATATCGACAATATACTCGTCGATACGCTTCCCCATCTCCTTAAAACTGTCAAGAACAATCAGTTTCAACGGCGCCACCGGCATGCGGCGGCCGATCCCTTTATTCTCAGTCATAGTATATCCTCCTGTACCTCACAGTGTAGCATGATTTATTTGATTTTAGCAAGGTGCTTATGGTATCGTAGAACATGAAATAATAGGTTTAAAATGAGGGATTCTGATGAGTAAACCGATTGTGGCGATTGTAGGTCGCCCGAATGTTGGAAAATCTACTTTATTTAACGCGCTGGCGGGGGAAAAGATCTCCATCGTCGAGGATACACCGGGCGTAACACGTGACCGCCTGTATGCGGATGCCACGTGGCTTGACAGGACGTTTACGATCATTGACACCGGAGGCATCGAGCCTGATTCGGGAGATGTGATCTTAAGCCAGATGCGCGAACAGGCGCAGATTGCACTGATGAGCGCGGATGTCGTGATCTTTCTGGTCGACGTGCGTCAGGGTCTGGTCGATGCGGACTCGAAGGTTGCAGATATGCTCAGAAAGAGCAGAAAACCGGTGATGCTGGTCGTCAACAAGGTTGATGATTTCGACAAAATGATGCCCGATATTTACGAGTTTTATCAGCTGGGAATCGGAGATCCGCATCCGATTTCCGCTTCATCCAAACGCGGTCTGGGGGACATGCTGGATGCGCTTGTTGAGCTTTTACCGGATAAACAGGCTGGGGAAGAAGAGGATGAGCGTGTCAAAGTGGCGATCATCGGCAAGCCGAATGTCGGGAAATCATCTCTTGTCAACAAACTGGTCGGAAAAGACCGCGTAATCGTTTCGGATATCGCCGGCACGACACGCGATGCGATTGACACGGTGGTCAGGCATGACGGTGAAGAGTATGTCTTTATCGATACAGCCGGAATCCGCCGCAAGAGCAAGGTTAAAGAGACGCTCGAGCGATACAGTGTCATCCGTGCGGTGTCAGCCTGTGACCGGGCAGATGTTGTCATCGTCATGATCGATGCGACTGAAGGAGTGACGGAGCAGGATGCCAAGATTGCGGGTATTGCGCACGAGAACGGAAAAGGGCTTCTGATTGCTGTGAATAAATGGGATGCGATCGAGAAGGATGACAAGACGATGTACAAATTTCGCGATGAGGTCAAGCGGGTGCTCTCGTTTGTACCTTACGCAAAGATCGTCTATATCTCGGCCAAGACAGGCAAACGCCTGGACAATCTGTTCGATGAGATCGATGCCATAACAGCCGAGAGAAATAAGCGGATCGCGACCGGTGTTCTCAATGAGATCATCATGGAGGCAGTTGCGATGAACGAACCGCCGACGGACAAAGGACGGAGGCTGAAAGTCCTGTATGCATCACAGGTCAGTGTCGGACCGCCGACATTCGTCCTGTTTGTCAATGATAAGAAACTGCTGCATTTTTCATATCGGAGATACCTGGAGAACCAGATCCGCGCGGCGTTCGGTTTTGAGGGGACGCCGATCCGGTTTGTGATCCGGGAACGAGGAGATAAAGGGGCATAATAGGAGGAAAATACCATGGCAAAAGTCAGTTTGATCGGATCGGGAAGCTGGGGCTGCGCGTTAGCGCATCTTTTGGCCTGTAACGGGCACGATGTCATCATCTGGTCGTTCGATGAGAGTGAAGCAGCGATGATCAATCAGTATCATGAGCACAGGGACAAGCTTCCGGGCGTTGTACTGCAGGAAAACGTCCGCGCAACGACTTCCATGAAGGAGGCGTGTGACGGAAGAGATTCTCTGGTCATGTCGACTCCCTCTGTCTTTGTACGGGCCACTGCCCGCGCGCTGGCTCCTTTTGTTCCGGACGGCATGATCATCGTCTCCGTCAGCAAGGGAATCGAGGAAGCGACGCTCAAGACACTTTCCGAACAGCTGAAGGAAGAGATTCCGCAGGCAGAGATCGCGGCACTTTCCGGACCTTCCCACGCGGAGGAGGTCGGACGCGAGATCCCGACGGCTGTTGTGGTCGGAGCGGAGAGAAAAGATACAGCGCTGTATTTACAGAAAATGTTTATGAACGGCGAGTTTTTCAGAGTTTATACCAGTCCGGATATCCTCGGTATTGAACTGGGAGGATCCCTGAAAAATGTCATTGCTCTGGCAGCAGGTATGGCGGACGGACTTGGATGCGGTGACAATACCAAAGCCGCGCTCATCACCCGCGGTATCAGTGAGATTACCAGGCTGGGGATGAAACTCGGTGGTCAGGCGGAAACATTTGCCGGCCTGGCAGGTATCGGCGACCTGATCGTCACCTGCGCCAGCAATCACAGCCGCAATCACAACGCCGGTTATCTGATCGGCCAGGGCGCCACCTATCAGGAGGCAATGGATCAGGTGAAGATGGTGGTCGAAGGCGTGTACAGCGCGAAGGCTGCGCGCGCGCTCGCTGAGCGTGAGGGTGTGGCCATGCCGATCGTAGAGACAGTCAATAAGATTCTTTTCGAGGGTATGTCGGCAGCTGAAGGTGTGAAGGCGCTGATGATGCGTGACCGCAGGCAGGAGAACACTCAGCTTCACTGGAATCAATAAGGACCGGAAGTGAAAAAAGGCGAGATTCACAACGGAATCGTCCTGCGCGTCGATTATCCGAATAAAGGCCGCGTGCAGATTGACGGAGAAGAGGAACCGGTCCTGGTGAAACATGTTCATCCGGGGCAGAAAATATCTCTCCGTCTCAGGAAAAAACGCCGTGGCAGATGGGAAGGAGAACGGCTCGAAGTTCTCGTGCCCGGACCCGGCGCTGCTGAGGCAGTTTGTCCGTATGCGGCGGATTGCGGAGGCTGTTCTTATCAGGGATTGTCTTACGAAGCGCAGCTAAAGCTCAAAGAGAGACAGGTAAAGCGTCTTCTGGATGAGGCGATGGACGGTCATGATTACGGATGGGAAGGAATACTCCCGTCTCCCGTGCAGACCGGTTACCGCAATAAGATGGAATTCACTTTCGGCGATGCGTACAAAGACGGTCCGCTGGCGCTGGGACTCCACAAGAGAGGTGCTTTCCACGATATCGTGACGGCGGACGGATGCCGGATCTGTGATCCGGATTTCAGTATCATTCTGCGCAGAACGCTGGATTATTTTGACCGGGCGCAGGTACCGTATTACCACAGGATGCGCCATACCGGATATCTGCGGCATCTGTTGATCAGAAAGGCGCGCGCGACAGGTGATATCCTGGTGGATCTCGTCACAACAACAGAGATACAGGAAACAGGTCTGTTGACAGACTGGCGAAACGCGTTAGCAGAGTTAGAGGATTCCGGTCAGCTGTCTGGGCATCTTTCCGGCATTTTGCATACACACAATGACAGGCTCGGCGACGTGATCGCCGATGAAGGAACAGAGGTTCTGTACGGGCAGAAGTTCTTTACTGAAAAATTGTTGGGACTCACCTTTAAAATAAGTCCTTTTTCTTTCTTCCAGACCAATTCGGCGGGAGCGGAGACGCTTTACAGGATCGTCCGGGAGTATTTGGGAGAGACAAAAGGCAGGCTCGTCTATGATTTGTACAGCGGAACCGGGACCATTGCACAGATTCTGGCACCGGCAGCGGAGCGGGTGATCGGCGTCGAAATTGTCCCGGAAGCGGTAGACGCGGCGAGAGAAAACGCGAAGAAAAACGGTTTGTACAACTGTGATTTTCTGTGCGGTGATGTCTTCGAGGTGCTGGATAAGCAGCTTGCATCCGGGAAAGCTCCGGATCTGATTGTACTGGATCCGCCGCGCGAAGGAGTCCGGCTTGATGCACTGAGAAGAGTCTTGTCTTACGGAGCTGAGCGCATTGTTTATGTTTCCTGTCAGATTACAAGTCTGACGCGTGATCTGCCGGTTATGGCCCGGCATGGATACATCCCGCAGCGTACCTGCAGTGTCGATTTATTCCCTTATACAACAGGGATTGAGACGGTTTGTCTTTTTTCAAAGCTTTCCGAGCCAAAACACGATATAGAATGAAGACTCGTATGGTTGAAACAGTCAATAATGAACAGGATGAGATCATATATACACGGTTTCTTCGCAACCGCGATGAGAATGATCTGCGCATCCTGCTGGAGCGCTACAAGGAGAAGCTGACACTTTTCATCTTTGGCTTTGTCAATAATGCGGAAGATGCGGAAGATGTGATGCTTGATACTTTTGCCGTCATAGCCTCCAAGAACCGTTGGTCTGATAAGGGCAGCAGCTTTAAGACGTGGCTGTATGCCATCGGCCGGAATCAGGCGCTGATGCATGTGCGGAAAAACCGTGTCAGGACAGTCGCAATCGAAGATGTTCCGGATGTTTCTTCAGATCAATACGGTCTGCCGGAGATCAACATTCTGAAGGAAGAACAGCACAGGCATCTGTATCTGGCCATGGAAAGGCTGCATCCCGATTACAGGCAGGTGCTGACATTGGTTTATTTTGAAGAAATGTCTTACGAAGAAACCGCACGCATTATGCATAAATCAAGAAAGCAGATATACAACCTGGCAGGACGGGGCAAGGAGCGTCTGAAGCAGATTTTAAGTGAAATGGGGTTTGAATATGCGCAATACTGATGACCAGTTAAAAGATATACTGTTAAGAGCAGAGAAAATCAAACAGAACAAAAAGATCCGGCTGCAGTTTATCAGCAGCACGGTCGTTTCGGCCGTTTGTCTGGTTTTGATTCCGGTGGTTCTGTTTCTGCTGTCGGGGACGACCGGTAACAATCAACAGGAGGGCATGATTCATTATGGCAGCCTTCTTCTGACGTCATCGCATGTCGGATATGTCATGACCGGGATCCTTGCCTTTGTGTCCGGAGTGCTCATGATGATTGCGATTCAGAAATGGCAGGAACTCATAAAAAGGGAGAGTGCTGAAAAATGACGGCTTCAACAGCTGAAGTAATTTCGGGAGTAATCCGGCTTGCAATAGGCTTGTTTGTTACCATCCGCATGCTGCGGATGCCCGGGATCGGAAGGCATTCAGCAAACGGAGTTTTTTATCTGTTTGCGCTCGTATGTCTGGTTTTCGCTGAATGTTACTGGATGATTTACGATCTCCTTCAGATGAATGCACGGATGCCGATCGCCGCAAACGAGCTTTGTGAAGGAGCTATGTTCCTGCTGCTGGCAAAAGAACTGAAGACGGTTTTCCCGAAAAAGTTTTTCTTTTATAAACGCGAGGTGTTTGCTGCCATGCTGTTTATTGCCGCTTCTGTCGTGTTATGGATTGTATGGTCCGGAGAGTGGCTGCAGGACATTTTAGGCGGATTATGTTTTGGCTATCTGATGTGTTCCTGCGTCATTGCACTGAAAGAGGAACAGCTTTTGACGCGCACGGCCTGGCGGAGTATGCTTGCGGGATGCGTGGTGCTGATCGCGCTGCAGGCCGGAGTGCAGCTTTCTTCCGGGCAAATATCTCATGGATTTGACCTTGCCGCTTATCTTTTGATGGCGGCGGGAGAAGCGTTGATTCTTGCCAAAGCTGTCAGTCTTTTCCGGAAACGGAGCGGATACCGGAGCCTTCTGGCGATTTCTTTTTCCGGGTTTATCTGGAGTACGAGCTGTTTTTATATGTCTTCCGGATCATGGTATATATTCCATTATGTGATCAGCATAGTTTATATTTTCATGATGTGGGAGGCAGTTAAAAAGGAGGTCTTGGGAGCATGATTTATGCGGAAAACATTATGATCTGCATCATGGTGCCGTTTCTGATTGTCTTCCTTTTTGTCAGAGGCAAAGTGAAGCAGTTCGTTTTGGCCCTTTTGTTAGGAATGGCGGCCTGCCTTTTGGGAGCGTACGTTGGCGGATTTCTGGGAACAGTTTCAGGGATGAATGCAAACGATACCGCCGTCTATATTTCACCTATGATTGAAGAGACATTTAAATTCTTCCCTTTCCTGTTTTATTTGTTTTTATTCGACCCGGAAGATGACAGCCTTATAGTGGTTGCAATGGGCATCGGAGTAGGATTTGCATCGTTTGAAAACTGCTGCTATATCTTATCGTACGGTGCCAACAAAATGGTTTATGTTTTAATTCGCGGAATGGCAGTCGGTGTGATGCATATTGTCAGCATGCTGAGCCTTTGCTTTGGCCTGATCATGGCCAGAAGGCTGAAAGCCCTGTCGTTTTCAATTGTGCTTGGCGCGCTGTCGCTCGCAATGATTTTCCACTCAATCTATAATCTTCTTGTGTCAAAGGAAGGGATCACATCGCAAATCGGTTACGCGTTGCCGCTTCTGACGGCTTTTGTTCTGTATCTTTACTATCGCAGATTCAGTTCGGAACAAATAGCTGAAGAAAACACTTTTATCTCAGACTGACGAAGACGGTCTAAAACTGAACAATTTGCTGTTCTGCTGCCGGAAGGCAGCTTTTTTGTGTTCATAAACCCGTTTTATAAATAAAAATCAGGCCTGTGGTGAGTAAATCTTTAAAAAACCGCAAGTAAAGAGTATAGGATAACCAGTATATTTTCAGGAGGCATAAGTTTGAAACGGTCAACAGATGAAATGTTGCAGGAAGTCCGTCAGCGGACTGAAAAGATAAAAAATAAGCGTCGTCATCAGCAAATAAGCATGTTGTCTGGTGTACTAACTGTTCTTGTTGTCGGATTAATCGGAGTAATCGCTTCGTTTTCACGGGTTGGGGCTGCCGGTCAGACCAGCTCGGTTTACGGCGCTTTTCTGATCTCTACATCTACCGGAGGTTATATTCTGGTTGCGATTCTTGCGTTCGCGGCCGGTATTATCATTACAAAACTGATCCAGAAATATCTGGAGGGACGGAACGGTCCGGAGGCATAAAACGGATTCATGAAAGAGACCAAACGACCGCACAAAAAAATATGGCGGCGGGTACTGGCTGTCGTGCTGGCTATCTCACTGATTCTTCCTTCGATCGTAGCGATCAAGACTGAGATTGATTTCTCTAAAATGGATTACGTGGAAGAGACAGCGCGGTTTGCGGCGTCCTACACAGAGGATACGACCGGATACCTGACTGAGAATCGGCTGAACCGTGCCTGGTCATATCTCCAGACGCTGGTCGGCGAGCCGGAAACATATGAAGAATATGATCTTTATGCGTCTCTTGCGATTGCGAAAAACGATTTCAAAACAGCGGCAAAATATCTGGAAGGGTCTCTGCAAAACGTTGATAAAGACAGTGAAGACAGTCCTGATCCGGCAGTTTTAAACCTTCGTTTGGCCAGTTTGTATGTGCTCGAAGGCCAGTATAAAAAAGCGGATCAGTATCTGGATAAAGCGATTGCACTGAATCCTGATCTCGCGGCTTCCTACTACCTGAAAGGGCAGTTGGCAGCGCAGGACGGGGACACTGAAAAGGCCGTCGATTACCTTAAGAAATATGCGGAATCGCCGGGAGCGGATCCGGCTGTGACCGCATCGCTGGCCGAGATGTTTGAAGGCAGCGGAGATTATGAAACGGCGAAGATGTGTTATACGAAAGGAATCGAAGCTGACCCGAAAGGAAAGCCGGAACTGTACACCGGCCGTGCGAGATGTCTGGTGCTTCTGGGCGATATGGATGCGGCAGAAAAAGACCTGAAAGAGTTTTTCAAGTTGGCAGACAAAGACCCTGACGGACAGGCTTCAGCAATGATGGCCCTGTGCATGATGGAAAAGGGTGACTATGACGGGGCAACGAATTACTTCCGTAAGGCAGTGAAAAGCGGTTATAAAGATTCCGCTCTGCTATACAGTCAGTTGGTGAAAAGCTGTTTTGCGGCCGGGAAATACGAAAAAGCTACTGAAGCGGGTTTAAAAGCGATTGAACTGATTCAGAAGGCGGGATTGCAGAAACAGTCCGGCAGCGCTTCCTCAGCAGACGTGACGGAGGTTCGTTTCTGGACAGCGATGTCGTTTCTGGGACAGAACAAATATACAGAGGCAAAAGAGCAGTTTGAAGAGGTGAAAAAAGCGCAGGCCGATTACCCTGAAATAGATTATTATTACGGCGTTTGCGTGCTGGCGCTGGAAGATTATGAAAAAGCGGAAACAAGTTTTACGGCGTCGATCAACAAGGGAGAAGATCTCACGGAGTGTTATTACAACCGCGGCGTTTGCCGCATCCAGTTAGGGAGAGCAGAAGAGGCTCAATCTGATCTGAGAGAGGTTGTCAAAAGAGATGACGACGCAGAACTGAAGGCACAGGCAGATCAACTGTTGAAATCATTTTGACGCACTGTCAAATTAACTGCGAAGGTTTACAGGTAATTGTCAGTATTGGAGAACAGAGATGGCTGATAAGTACAAGAGAAATCGGAATGACAAGCGTGTTAGAAAAGGATTGCTTCTTGCCATAATCATGGCCGTGCTCTTCTGGGAGATGAGCCTGTCTGTTTTGGCAGCAGGCGAAGGAAGCACACAGCAGGGAGCGGCGCAGGATCCGGGCGCAAGTGATATCACCGTGCCGGATACTTCGGTTCCGTATGCCGCCAACCCGGGCAAGGCTTCCGTCGCCGAAGTGGTCTCGAACAGCGGCCATAATTCGGTCGATAAGCCGAACGAGTTTGAAAACGATCTTCCTTCCGCTACTGTGGTCGAAACGTTTACGTCGACGGATCTGTCTGATCTGGATCCCGAAGACAAGATCCGTGATCTTCAGCCGACGAACAAAACGGCAACTCTTACCGACAGCGGAGATACGATCAGAGAGGGTGACCTGCAGAAGATCGATCTTGACCATGCTGATGTTAAAGTCGAGGCAGGGACTCCTGCGGAGACAGACACGACAGTGACGATCACGAGGACTTCCGTGACGTCTTCTACAAATGCCATCCAGAAAGCCATCGAAAAAGCACTTGACAATGTTTCCTCAGACACCAAATATGTGACAGTTACAGTCGCCGCCGGCGAGTACGACGGAGAGGTGAATATTTCCAGAGCAACTCTTCAGGAGCTCTTTGCTGACAATGACGACTTCACACTTTACCTTCTCGGCGAAGGATCATATGACAAGCCGGAAGAAGGTCATCTCATCGACAAGACGACGATCAGCAACGCATCAGGCAGTGACGTTGTGTTCGGCGGCATATTAAATATCGACGGCATCAACACAGTGCTCGCCGGTATCTATTTCTCAATCGAGAACTCAATCAAGATTAAAGGCGATTGCAATGTGAAAATTCTCGGCACCGCGGACGGCGACGGCGTGAACGTCGAGCTGACCGGGGGCAGCACCACACTGGATATCGATACCGGTGAGGGCAGTGACAGTGTCAACCTGACCACACAGAAAGGAAGGAGCGGAAGTAACTTTACCAACACAGTCGATATCAAGACAGGTAACGGAAACGACTCAGTCGCGATCAATCACGGCGGAGGCGTTCTGAGGGCAAATGTTGAGACAGGCCTCGGAGATGACGATTTCCAGATCACAGGAGGAGCGGACGTCCTCAGACAGTATCAGGATAGCGCCGGTGTTCACAACTCAAGACTTTGGACAGAGCTGGGCGGCGGTGACGATACGGTCGCTTTCGACGCGTCTGCGGCTAAGGCGTTTGCAACAGCTTACGTATACGGCGGCGAGGGATTCAACATGTTGTCGCTCTCGGGTATGCTCAACGGAGACCTGGAAGATGACAAAGCATCGATCCGCGGTGGGCTCAACAAGGCTGCACAGGGTGGAACCTATTCCGGATCTGTCTGGATGTACGCTGACGGTTCGCTAGACGAAGGTGAGCTATACATTTCCGATTTCAGTGCTTTCACAGATACACTTAATAACAAGCCCGAAAAAAAGCTTGACAAATTGGACGGCGCGAACATCAGCTCCTTTACCAATTACAAATATGATGCAGACGATGATGAGGATCCCGTTTCAGCTGACTGGACCAACGAGGCAAAATACGGATCGATCCTTTTTACGAATCTGCTTGTCAGCGGTGACGAGGTTGAGATCGGCGATCTGAATATCCCGACAGTGAACCTCACGGTCACGGCACAGAAGATTGCCGTGAGCGGAAATGTCACCGCTTCTTCAGTTTTACTGAATGCAAGCGATAATGATACGCTCTTTAATTTCGAAGACGAAGCAGGTCAGTTCGTCAGCGATCAGCTCGGCGGTGCGCTTACCGGCAGCCTCTTCGATTTCAGCGCTTCAGCAGAAATCGAGATTGAGGAGGACGCTTCCGTCAAAGCGGTCAACGGCAGCGTGATCATGTCAGCACTCGTCGACCAGACACATGCACTGATCGATCTGCTCGGCAGTGTGACTGAAGGGCTGAACTTCTTTAACATCAAAGTAGGCAGCGCGACCATTACGATCTACGGTGGTATCGAGGCCCTGCGCAATGTCACAGCGGCGTCCAAGGCCAACGTCAGTATGGAAGCAAGCAACGCGGCGCTGGCGAGCGTTTTCGTTCCGGTCTCCTTCGTTGTTGCGGTCACCGAGACAGCGGTTAAAATCATCAACGCCAACATCAAGGCCGGATGCGATGTGAGCGCAACGACTGAGTCGACGGCCTCACTTAAAGCCGAAGCGACGACCGGAGCGCTCCCGGTCTCCATCTCAGTGGCAGTGGCAGTCAATGACTCCCACGTCCTCGTCGGAGGAAATTCTGTGATCGACGCCGGCGGAGATGTGATTCTCGATAACAAAGCGGCGACCTCGGCAGAAGCGAGCGCAAAGCGCGGAACGCTGGCAGCGAACGCGAGCGCTTACGTCGCGATCGAAGTTGCCGTTCAGGACAGTTACGCAAAGATCCAGGATACCGCGAGTGTTACGGCCGGCGGAAACATCAATTTAAGTTCGGCCGGCAACCTTTCCGGTATTGCCTCCGCGACAAGCGCCCAGCCGTTGCCGGACGCTACAGGTGCTGGCGCAGAAGCAGGCGGGACGCCTTCCGTCGGAGAGAGCTTAAGCAGCATCGGCGGCATGCTCGGTGAAATCGGCATGCGGCTCGGCGGTTCCCTGCTCGCAAAGCTCGGCATCGTCTCTGAGTTCGTCACTGGCAAGGCATACAAAGTTACTTATAATACATCAGAGAACGGAACGATTACCGGCCCGGCTTCCGCCAACGGATTCAGGCAGGTCACGGAAGAGACCTTCCAGGAGAACGTTCAGTACTTCAAAGAGGTTAAAGGCGAGAAGGTTCAGGATATGAGCACAGCAGTTGCTCCCGGACAGCCGGTTCCGAAGACGACCAAGTACTATGTCAGGACAGAACCGGTCCGTATCGTTGTTACTCCTAATGAAGGCTACGTTGTCAACTACCTGACAGTCACCTATCTTAAGAAGGGTGCTTCTGCCAAGACGGTCGTCACCAGCGCGGGCGGCCCGAACAACGCACTCGGACTCATCCAGAAAGAGGACGGTTCATTCATCTTTAATATGCCGGATGCGGACGTGACGATCGGTGTTGTTTTCAAAGAAGGTACAAACACTCAGAATCCTGAAGAGGATACAACGGATCCCAGCCTGAGCGATCTCTTTAATGAGGGCGTTGGCGGCGCACAGGATAATGAAACGGATAAACCAGAAGAATCAGATTCCACTTCTGACATCGGAGTTTCACTTAAAGTAGGCGAAAACGAAGCTATGTATCAGCTTACCACTGATCCGACTTTTGAAGAGGGTGCCACTTATTATATAAAGAAAACCGAAGGAACCGGAGAAAATGCCAAGGTCACATTTGAGCAGGTAACCGTTACGGCCGAGATGATGGATGAAGGCATGAAGCCCGATACATATTACGAGCGGATTGGCACGATCGTCCTGAGCGCGGCCTGTGTCGATCCGAAGGGAGTCGTTCAGATTACACCCAACCCGATGAAGGACAAGGTCATGACCGGTCTGAAGGCAACCTACAAGTCGCAGTATCTGATTGAAGCGGAACCGAACTTCAAAGACGGCCGAAGCTACTGGGAACTGGTCGACGGCAAGATGCAGAGAGCAGAGGGCGTCACAGCGGGGCAGCCGATCCCGCAGGGTAAGACGTATTACTATTTTGTTCCATTTGCTCAGGCGCGTACCGTTGAGGTGGATATCACGGCGGACAGAAGCGGCAAATACCTTTTCACAATACCGGGCGATGTATATATGAATCGTCAGGATGTTAATGACCCGAATAGCGGCATTACCTTCATTGCGACCTTTGGCGATAAGACTGGTTATGCCGCGGCACAGACACCGGCCACTCCTTCCGACGCTGCAACGGCACAGAGTGCGGGTGCGCTGGCAGGCGCGGTCAATGTCAACAACAATGAAGCTTCCATTACCACTTCCGGAATAGTCAGCGCCGGGGGCAGCGTGTCCCTGAGCGCGACCGGCAATGGCGAAGGTAAAGCTGTTGCGGACGGAACAGCTGTCGGAAAGGATGCTCCTGAACCGGAAATGGATCCCACGGCGCCGGCAACTCCGGCGAGCGGACCGTCCATCACGGGTGAGCAGGCGATCATTCCTTACACGGTCTATATTGCTCCGTCCAAGGGTGCGGCGCTTAAGTCTCTGGCTGAGTCAGATACTTCCGCAGGAATTTACGTCCTCAAGGTCGTCGACCCGACAGGTACCTATTCAATGGATGCCGGCAAGGTGACGTTCTCCTATACGACAAAGACAGGCGAACTTAAGACTGAGCAGGCAAGACTTGATACAGCAAAGGCACAGTATATCGTTGATCTTTCGAAACTGCAGATCCAGCCCGGTTCACAGGTCAAGATCATGTTGGCGGATGGTCCTTCGACCGCTGCGATCGCAGGAGAGTACCTTGTCCCCAACACTCTGAAGGTCGCCCAGACCACTAACGGCAAGATTCAGCTCTTAAGCGGTAAGCCCGGCAGCAAAGTCTTTGCATTCTCGATCAAAGCAGATCTCGGCTACAAAGTCGAGGCGCCCACCGGAACAACTTCCGGAGCAACCGTCGTTGGCCCGTCTGTTACCTATATCAAGACTGACGAAACAAGGACGACCATCGCCCTGTCGCATGATACCAAGGGCAACTACTATGTGAAGATCGCCGAACTCGTCGGCCTCAAGGAAGGCACTGAGATCACCGTCAACGCGAACTTCGTCGAGAACAGGCGTAATGTGAACCTTTCTCCTCGCTCCGGCGGCGAAGCCGATCCGAACGCGGGAGTGATCAATCTGGAACAGGGCACAGAGCCGGGAGCGGCAGCCACAGATCCGGCGACAGCGGTCGTCGGAAGTAAAGTAACTTTCTCGCTGAATGCCGACCCGACACACGACGGTGCTTTGGCGAAGGTCTCCATCTCCTATACTCCGGCCGGAGCGACGGCCGCTGTCGAGAAGGAACTGACGGCTGCGGAAGGCGGCAGCTTCTCCTTCACGATGCCGGACGCCGATGTGACAATCATTGCGGACTTCTACAATCAGATTCACACAATCGCACTTGAATATGACACGCCGCCGGCCACTCCGGATGCGGGTCCCTGCGAGATCAATATGAAGAAGGCCGGTTTCGGTGAGAAGATCATCGTGACCCTGAAAGATGCGGAAGTCGCGGCAGGAAAGAAGATCACCAAAGTGGAACTCATCATAGCCGGCGACGACATGGGAGCGATCGAGCTTACGAAAGACGCCGAAGGCAACTGGAGTTATACGATCCCCACCGGTTACAGCGTGACGATGGGGGGTCCTACTATTAACCTGAAGACGACACCCACGACATTCGTGTTCAAACCGACGATCGCCGAGAAGAGCATCGTCGTCAAACCGGCCGCCATGGCCAATGGTAAGGTAACGCTTTCGAGCAAGAAGGCGGAAGCCGGTGAGACCTATGCATTTACGATCACACCGAACGACGGTTACCGTATCAAGCGTGGCAGCGTTGTTGTGAAGCTGACCTCCGGCGGCACGACCACAAACATCACGCCGACTGGAACCGGCATGGATTATACATTCGTCATTCCGGCAACAGCGGCGGCAGACGCCATTGTTGAAATCGACGCGGCATTCGAAGTCGGTGTCCAGCAGGGCAACGGCTCGGGAGCGGGCGGTGCGAGCCTTGTATCGGTTGGCGCATCGGTAGCGATTGGTGTTCTGATCAATACGCAGGAAGCGTTCGTAGAGAATGCGACACTCGATGCGGCCGGTCTTTCAATCACTGCTGATTCGTCATCGACACAAAATGTCGAAGCGAAGGCAGGCTATAGTTCCGGCGATATCGGTATCGGCGGTGCAATCGCAATCCAGGTTGCGAAAGTAAAAACGAATGCTATTCTTGACAACAGTGCAGCGGTTACCTTATATGGCGGCGAGCTCGTTATCAAATCAAGCAGCAAGAACAAATTTGACACCAAGGGCGATGCCAAAGGCGATCAGGCGGCGAAGAACGCCGGCGTTGGCGCTGGTATTGCCGTGGCGGTAACGGGCTCCGAGACACAAGCAAAGATTGAGGACAACACTTCCCTGACAATCGGGGAAGCACTTTCCGGTGTAGATATTTCCGCGGATCAAACGGAAGCCCAGACGGTTAGTTCTGTTGCGGGTTCCGCGGGTGGCATTTCCATCACGCCGGTTCTTTCACTTCTCGTTTCCGGCACAGAAACAGTGGCAAAGATCGGCTCAGGTGACGGATCAATCTTCTCATCCGGCGATCTAAGTGTTTCTACGAACAGTGACTTGAGCCGCCAGCTTGCGGCTAACGCGGCTGCGGCAGGTTCGAGCTGCGGCGTCGGCGGATCCTTCTCGATCTCTGTGTTAAATGACAGAACTGAGTCGAGAGTATCCCGCAATGTTAAAGCGAGAAACGTATATGTAAATACGATAGCGAAGAACATTATAAGATCCACATCCCGGGCAAGCGCGAACGGCGCGGCGTCCACCGGATCTTCGTCCAACGCTTCATCTTCGTCGGGCTCCGGCGGTGGTGACAGCGGGGACCCTGACCCATCGGGGGGGAACGGATCACAGAGTAACAAATCAGGTGTCGACAAACAGACTGACGGCATGCTCGGCGGCGCCGGCAAGATGGCCGGTCATGTCGGTACAGGCGGCGTAAGCGGTACCGGCGTAGGCAACGCATCACAGAACAAGCAGAGCGCCTCAACTTCTGAAGGCGGTATCGATATTGCGGCGGCCATCGCGGTCAACATTCAGACGATCAAGGCGATCGCCAGGATCGATGACGACGTGACTGTGTTCGCCGGCGTAGATGATGCCCAGTCCGGTGACGATGAAGATTCCGAAGAGGAAGATTCCGAGGAGGAAGATTCTGAAACAGTTGAGTCCGGTTCGGTCACCGTTATTTCCAAAGCACTCAATGAAAACAGTATTGTAGCCAACGGCAGCGCCAGCAACGGAAAGATCGGTGTCGGTGTCGCGGTTGCTATTAACGTTGTCAATTACGATAACATCGCTGAGATCGGTGATGCCTGTGTCGAAGCGGATGCGTTAAAGATCAATGCCGGTGTGATCGGTGATGATCCTGATACAAATACTGCCGAAGATAAGGAGGCAGCAGATGCGTCTCAGGGCTGGCTCATGGACATGCTCAACAATGCGATTACCGATCTTATGGTCGATGTCGCCGATTCGCTCGGGCTTGCCGATCTCTTTGGTGAGAGCAGCGCACAGGAGCTGGCGACCATTCTTACCAGCGCTCTCGGTGACGCGCTCGACACATTGCTTCAGGGAACCGGTCTTGAAGATCTTTTAAAGAATAATCCGTACGAGAAGATCCAGGAGAATCTGGCCAATTTGAAGGCACTCTTCCTGGGATTCCCCGACAAGGTCAAGGACGGGGTCCTCGCGTATCTCGGCGAAGACTTAACCTCCGGGGAATGGGCCGGCGTCAAAAAGTTTATGGTCGATTATCTGAAGACAGATATCTGGCCATTAGTCCAGCAGGAGATACTCGCACACATTGTGCAGATCGCGACACCTCTTGTAGCGTCCTATCTCAATCCGGTCAATCCTGGCGATAACGTACCTCCGGAACAGAGACTATCCGCAAAAATCAGAGATGCTTTCCTGAATCCTGAAACAGGCATCCTGATGGCGATTGTCAATAAAGTCAAGCTTGATCTGAAGACCAAGCTTGATGAAGCATGCACACTTATCGGTATTACTCCGCCGGCGGAAGGCTCAACCTACGATGCCGCATTCTTTGAACAGGCGATGACCGAAGGACTCGGAGTCATCTCCGACAAAGTCTCCGATACTTTGACCGATGGCATCTGTGATGTCACCAAGATGAAAGAGTTCTTTGCGACAGGCGCTGTCGGTGAGAAGATTGTAGCCAATATAAAGAGTGCGCTGATCAGACTCGGCAAGGCTCTGACCAACGCGGCTATCGATGAGCTCACCGGACTCCTTGGCGTAAAAGTCGCCGTACCGGATGATATTGCAGGGCACAAGTTTAAGACAGACGCAGTCGCCGGCGCAGGCGGAAAACAGTTTGCCATCGCCGGTTCAGTCGCCATTGCTGTGATTAACGGCAAGACGCATGCGTACATCGCCAGTTCTGATAAATTTACTGAAAATGATATTATCATCAGCAACGATCTTTCGATCATCGCGAACGGCAGCCAGGTCGAAAAGACAACGGCTTCCGCTTCGGAAGATTCGAAAGGCAATGCCAACCCGAACTTGAACGCGGGAGCGGGCAGCGCCGATAACGCGGCGAGTCAGGCTGTGACAAAACCGAGCACCCTGACTGATATCCCGGGCGCGATTGTCAATGTCAGCACCGGCGGCAAGGCCGAAGCCGGCGCAGGTGAATACGCCCGTACGATCACCCTTACCCCGGATCCCGGTTTCAAGATCCGTAACATTACGGCGACCTATACGAAGCCGGACGGCAGCACTGCGACGATCGAGATTCCGGTATTTAGCGGCAATACCTTTACGATCCCGTCGGTCGAGCCGGCAACTGCCGGCAATGCGACAGTCTCGATCACACTCGGAGGCCGTGCGGTCACTATCAAGGCCGGTACGAAGCTTTCATACTCGGTCATCTTCGTGAACGAGCACACAGTCTCCAAGGGGCAGGTCGATGTGACGCCGCAGGGCGAAGGTTCAGCAACGCTTACTCAGACACAGATCGGCAGCGACGGCATCATCGAATACGCTTATAAGATCACGGCGGCTCCGGACGACGGATACGTCCTCAAGGATAACGAGTTCTTCTTCCGGTTCACCAAGGCAGACGGAACGGAAGGCAAACATACTATATCTAAGCGTCTTCCTGAAGTCATGTCGGAATTCACGATCTATGTTGCAACCAAGGACGGCGTAACTACGCTGACCTTCGGGCGAACGCCCGACAAGTTCGAGATCAAGGAAGGTTCCCTGATCAACGTTACGTTAAGCTATATCGGCAAGTATATCCTGGATGTCTACTCAGTCACGACCACCGGCGACAGCACGAATCCTTCGACGACGGAGACGAAGCTTTCGCCTGCGACAACGGTAGAAAACGACGACGAGACCTGGACATGTACCTACAACGCTAAGGAAGGTTCGGCTCTTACCGCACCTGTGATGGGCACGGTCAAAGTTCTGAATATCGATGCGATGAATCGCGGCGCCGAGCTTCACGCTGCATCTGAAGACCGCATAGCCATCGTGGTGAAAGCGGCAGTCGGCTATCAGCTTGATAAGCTGGTCTTAAAATTCATGTCGGGAAGCACAGCGAAGGAACAGAACATCGTTACGATCGATAATTCCATCATCGATCCGGACGGCGGAGACACCTACCTGTTCTATATGCCGCTGGATACGAACGCAAAGATCGTTGTGAGTTTCTCTAAAATCCCACAGACACCTCCCGGAACGCCTGCTCCAACACAGCAGCCGGCCCAGCAGCCGAAGGCGCAAAACGGCAAGTCCGTCGGCGTCGGTGCCGGATTTGCGATGACCTACGGAAGTCTCGACGTCAGGGCGGGCATCGGCGAGAACCGCAGCGTATCGGCCGGCACAGCAGACATCCGTGCGAAGTCGATTCACAATTCTCAGACCGCCGGCGTAGCCGGTTCGGATCCTCTGGCTGTCGCTTCCACCGGTCAGCAGACGCAGACCAACAAGGACGTCGCTCTTGATGCGAGCGTCGCCATTACGGTCATCGATGATACAATCGCCGCTGAGATTGGGAAGGGCACGGTCATCGATATCACAGGTTCCGATACGATCGCTGTCGATGACACGGATCCGGAGACGGATTTCGTGAGCTTCAACCTGTCTGCTTCCCAGAGCGGCAAGACAGTCACCAAGGGCAGCTCGTTTGCGACCGGCAAGTCAACCGCAGTCGGCGCCAGCGTTACCGTCAACATTGCCAATTCCGATATCAAGGTCGTCATGGACGGAAGCCTCCGCTCCGACGGTTCGGCGAGCTTCAGGGCCGAGACGTTCAACCGGGACAACAGTGAAGCGCTGGCCACGGCCATGGGCGCCGATATGGATCGTTACCTTAATAAGTTTGCCGGCGGCGTCGCGGCATCGGAGACAGAAGCCAACAAGCTGCTTTCCGGCGAATACTTCGGAGCGAATAATCAGAATCAGGGTCAGCAGAATCAGCAGAAACAGCAGACCCAGACCAACAAACAGGTCAACAATACTCTTGACAAGAACGGTTCGGGCAGCGAGAAGAGCGATCCGAACGCTACGACCTCGACCAATGTCATGAGGAGCCAGAACGTCAATACGCCGGGGTCGGATACCACCTCCGGAAAGGGCGCCCAGAACGGAATAAATCAGGGCAACCAGAGCGGAGGAACCAACTACACGGGCAACGGAAATACGACGCAGAGTCAGAAGTACCAGGTCGCCGCGGCGGTCGGACTCAATATCACCGGTCACAAAGCGGCCGTCATGGTCACGGGCGACATCATCGCAGCCGCGATCAAAGCTGCTTCAACGAACAGGGGGAACTTCCTGACCAAGGGCACAGGCCTTGCGATGAGCATGGCTCAGAATTCCAACTCCATCGCCGCCGGCGTGTGCGTCAGCGTTGACCGCAATGAGAGCACCGTTGATATCTACGGAGACATCAAAGCGATATCCGCCGAAAAGGGCGGCGATGTCGATCTCGTCGCGACGACGACCCAGAACATGGATGATGAGTATCGCGGACTTCTTGCGGCGCAGGCGATCGCCGGAGCCGTCAGCGGAAGCGACGGCACTTTCTCGATCGCAGGCAGTGTCGTGGTTGTCGTGGATAACGCGAAGACAGCCGTCACTGTTCACAGCACTGAAGAAGCGCCTGTGACGATCGAGGGCGGCCGTATCACGATTAAAGCTTACGATAAGACCAAACTGGCCGTAAGAGCCGGCGCGTTAAGCGTTTCCAAGGGCTCCAAGGTCGGCGTTGGCGCGGCGTTCTCCCTCATCTACGCGGAGAACGAAGTCGGCGTTTTGGTCGGCGATTACACGGTGATTTCAGGCGACAGCCTGGACATCACTGCTGAAAAAGCGCGCGTTGATTTCAGCGATTTTGAAAGTGCGGTCGGTCTGGACCGGTTTATCACCGATACTTCTGATGTTCCGGCTGAGTACAAGAATGACGTCGAGAAGGGCATGATCAATCTTGACCGTGACAAGAGCAATCCTGATTCTTCCTATACTATTGATATTAACGTCACAACGGAAGATGCGGTCGGTATCCTCGATGCCCTGAACGTACTGTCATCTACAAACTATTATCTCGAAGCGGTCGCCGGTTCGATCATGGGAAGCACAGCGCAGAACTCTCAGGCATCTGTCGCCGGTTCTGTCGCGATGCTGTTCTTCTATAACACCGTGAAAGCGAACCTCGGGAATAATGTGAAGATTAACCTTCAGGGAAGCGAATATGAGATCTGGGCTGATGATGAGGGTAATACTTACCTGATCTACGGCGAAGAAGTCTGGACGCTGAATGACGACGGTTCAATCGATAAGACGACATTTACCCGTACGGCCTTTGGCAAGACGCCGGAACGCAAGAAAGAAAAAATTGACGGTGCGGAATACACGGTCTACAAGGCCGGTACGCGTGTCTACTATGTCTATAACGGACGCGTCTATGAGATGGTCGGCGGTTCTCTTGAGAGAAGCAAAATGACGCTGGCGATCCTCGACGGCGGATACAATACGGACGAAACCTATACCCGCGGTATGGTGCTGCGCGCTGTGGATGACGCCAATGTTCGTATCATCGCCGGTTCCTTAAGCGCGGCTCCTTCCAAGTTCGGTGTCGGCGTGACGATCGCGTTCATGCTGAACGAAGATGTGGTCGAAGCGAAGGTCGGCGATAATGGTGAAATCCTCATCGGGGTCACAAAGAGCAATAACGGTCAGATCACTCTCACGGGAGAAGGCGGCTACGATCAGCTTGCCAGTGTCGCGACGGATATCATGCTCGCGACGATCGCGGCCTCGATCGCAAACGGTGCACAGGAAGGGTGCTTTACGGCAGCCGGCGCCTTCAATGTTGTCTCTGCGGACAATACAGCGAAAGCACTTGTCGGAAACCATACGACGATCATTGCAGCTGATGATGCTACAATCGCCAGCGCGGCCGATACGGATCTGGTCCTCGTGTCCCTGTCCGTGGCAGGCGGCAACAGTAAGGTCGCGGTCGGCGGTACTGTCGCGGTCGTTGTCAACGACGCACTCGCCGAGACGAACGTCGGACAGTTTGCGAAGATCGGAAGCGAAACCGGAAGCGTCAACCTGACCAGCTCCAACTTCGAGCAGCTGATCAATGTGATCGCAGCGGCGAGCGCCTGCTCGATGACGGGCTCGGCTTCAGCGGCCGGCACGATCGGCGTTCTGGTATCGAACACCTCCGCGAAAGTCAAGGTCGGAGACGATGCCGCGATTCATGCGAAGAAAGATGTCAATATCCTTACCGATTCAGCCAGCACGCTGGTGGAAGTCGCGGCGGCCTTGAGTTTGGGCGGCAGCTCAGCGGCTGTCGGCGCGACAGTCCTGATCAACGTGCTGAACCGCACGGCCGGCATCGAGATCGGCAAGCGGGCAGCTATCGAAGCAGAAACGGGCAATGTCCTCATTCAGTCTGTCGGCAAAGACGTCAACGTGATCCTCGGGATTGCGGCAGCCGCTACAGCGGACGGCAACGCCATTGCCGGTACGGTCGAGGTGGTCGTTGCCAATACGGCCATTGAAACAAAGATCGACGAAAACAGTGAAGTCACAGCCGGTGATTCTATCGGTGTGGGAAGTGACCTTGAGACGTCGCTTTATCTGATTGGCGGCGGATTGGCAGCCGGCGGCGGAACGGCAGGCGCCGGAGCCGCAATTCCGATTGCAATCTTAAGCAACACTGTGACAGCCGAAGTGGGAGCGGGCGCAAAACTCGAAGCCTTGGCTCTTCCGGGCAGCACAGGTCTTCAGACAGCCAACCGTGAGCAGAAGAGGAAGGGCGTCATGATCGACGCGAACTGCCGTGACATCGTCGTGAACGCGGGCGTAGCGGCATCCGGAGGAGGTACCATGGGTATCGCCGGAACGGTCATGACACTGGTCGATAAGAACATCGTCAAAGCGACAGCTTCTTCCGGGTGTGAAATCATCGCAGGTTCCGAGGAAGATGGCGATGGTTCTGACGATTCGGAGGATCACATATCCGGCGATTCGGAAGACGATTCATCAGATGATCCTACTGTTGATGTCGCTGTAAATGCGGCTGATGACTCCCTGATCTTCGGTTTCGCGGGCGCTCTGACCGGCGGCGGTACGGCCGGAGTCGGCGCGACGATTGCGACCATGGTCTTCAATAAGACCGTGGAGGCCTCCATTGGCTCAGGCAGCACTGTCAGGGCTAAAGATAGTGTCATTATTAATGCGGATGACGATAGTGTCCTCATCCTTCTGGCGCTCGGCTTTGCGGCCGGTGGTACAGCGGGTGTGGCAGGCGACGTCAACGCACTGATCTATAAAGACGATACGAAAGCCAGCCTCGGCGGTAATATCAATGCCGGCGGCAACGTCATCGTCAACGCGAACTCCGATAACAAGCTGGTCAACATCGCAGCCGGCGTGGCTGTCGGCGGAACCGCCGGCGTCAGCGCCGTGGCGATCGTCACCTACTTCCAAGGCCACACGTTAGCAGAGATCATAGACAATGCACACATCGGCACCGAGACGAAAAAGATCGGCGGCGATGTTAAAGTGCTGTCTGCTTCCAGCGAGCTGGTCACAGGCGACGCGGTCGGTCTTTCCGGCGGCGGAACGGCCGGTGTCGGCGGTACACTGGATATCATTATCACAAAACTCAGTTCCGTGGCGAAGACCGGCGAGAGCGTCTGGGTCTACGCGATGGGCGATTTTGATGTCAAGGCAGCCGATGCGTATGACCTGATCGCGATCGTTGCTACCGCGGCGGTCGGCGGCGTGGCCGGCGTCGGCGTGACGGGTCTTGTCAGCGTCAGTCTCGGTGAAGTAAACGCGGTTATAGGACTGAATAATATAATCGAAGCAGCGAACGTGAACGTCCGTGCGGACGAAGACCGCAATGTTATCGACGGAAGCGCTACTCTTTCCGGCGGCAGTACAGCCGGTGTCGGAGCCACGATCACGGTTGTTGTGGCCGGCAGCAAGATGACGCAGGATGCGCACGATACGCTGTTCGGAACCCATACGATTGACGGGGTTACTTATAAAGTCTATTCCTACCGGATCTACCTGAATGACGACGAAACTTTATATACCGATATCGTCCTCTATGAGTACGATGGTCATTACTACCTTTTCACAGATCCTGACACAAGCAATGACGACAACGAAGAAAAAGCTGTTGTCGCATACAAGGATGATAATGGGGACTGGATCGAGATCATCGAAGACAACCTGACCCCGATGGCCATGGATCCGCTGAAACAGCTTCAGGCGGCGTTCTCCACGGGCAACGGTGTCAACGGTGCGGCTCTTGCAGCAAAACCGAACGAGGATGAGTTCGAGGATGCTCTCGCGGGCAGCGGCGACAATCCCGGCAGCGCAGATTACAGTGAATACGGTCAGGCGGACGACGAAGGTAACGGCGGTCCGGCTTATGAGGCGCCCGAAAACGCGGCTCTTTACACACTCATTTCCGACGAAGATCTGTACGTCTACTACGACGGTGAATACGTAAAGATCGACGATGTCGAGATCGAGGAAAGCGACGACGAAGATGAAAATACCGGTCTTGCCGGCTATACGCAGTATTACAAGGACAAGGACGGCAATTACCGGACGGATTACATCCAGCACAACTCCGGCAAGTACATGCTCTATGATGAATCGAAATTCACCGGCAAGGAGCTGGAGCATCAAAAGAGTCTGCAGAAGTATTACTACGACAAAGAGACCGACAGTTATGTGACGGCGACGACGTCCTATAATACGGGTGACTTCGATAACACAGTAAACGGCAATGACGGCGACACGAGCTTTGAACCTTCGACGATCGGCGT
>JAFWDW010000159.1 GCA_017515965.1 Lachnospiraceae bacterium | reverse complement strand
GTATCTGTGTCAATTCATTTGTCGGAATCGAGAGCCCGGTGGCGCTGCACGAAGCGCTTTACCGCCGCTATCAGAAAATGCAGTCCCCCAGGCATCTGACCATTGTCTCCAGTGCCGGCTTCGGTGTATGGGATAAGGATCGCAATGCCGAGGGATATATCCGCGAAGGAGCGGTGGACCGCCTGATATGCGGACATTTTGGAGCGATGCTCAGCACCAAAAAGCTGGTGTTAGAGGATCGTTTCGAGGCGTACAATCTGCCGCTCGGCTGTATTTCCCATGCGATCCGTGCACAGGCCGGCGGCCTTCCCGGCGCACTTTCCAAGGTGGGGTTGGATATCTTTGTCGACCCGCGCAACGAGGGACCCGGCATCAACCGTATCTCGATCAACAATAAATTTATCAAATACGTCGAGGTGGACGGAGAGGAGTATCTCTACTACAAGCTCCCGAAGCTCACGCTCGCCCTGATCAAAGGAACCGCGGCTGACTTAAAAGGCAATATCTCCTTTGATGACATGTTCATGTCCGGAGATGCGCTCTCAATCTGCCAGGCTGTCAAAGCAAACCACGGTAAAGTGATCGTTCAGGTCGACAAGCTGGTCGACACACCGTCAAGACCGCGTAATGCTATCATTCCCGGATGCCTTGTGGATGCCATCGTCGTCGAGGAGGCAGAGAAGCGCAATGAAGCATACACCGCGCTGACAGGCAGTTTTGAGATTCCGTACGACGATTGGAATATGTGGAGTGAGAAGATCGACACGCTCTCCACGAAGGCTGGGCGTGACACTAATGCGGCCAATATCATCGGCAGGCGCGCCGCGAAGGAATTGCGCGTGGACGACATCGTCAATATCGGGATCGGTATACCGGAGATGGTATCGCGCCACGCCCGCAAGAACGGCATGTTGGACAATATCACCCTGACGGTAGAGTCCGGCGGTATCGGCGGATTTCCCGTATCGGGGGAAGCGTTCGGCGCAATGATCGGCGCGGCATCCGTGTACGACATGGCCAACCAGTTCGATCTCTACAATAATGGCGGGCTGGACGTCTGCTTCATGGGCGCGTAC
This sequence comes from Lachnospiraceae bacterium, assembly GCA_017515965.1. GTDB lineage: Bacteria > Bacillota > Clostridia > Lachnospirales > Lachnospiraceae > RUG842. The sequence goes on along the minus strand of JAFWDW010000159.1, from coordinate 1,714 downwards.
GAGGTTGACGCGGAAGGCAATGTCAATGCGCACCGCGGCCCGGGAGATTACTCCGGTATTGGAGGATTTGCGAACATTACCGCCAAGACGCCGACCGTTGTCTTCTGTCTGACATTTAACACAAAGGGACTCGACGTGGTTCAAAAGAAGAACGTCGTCACAATCCAGAAGGAAGGATCCGCTCCGAAATTCGTGAAGAAGGTCGCGAGCGTCAGTTTCTCGGCAAAGCGGGCGATCAAGAACGGGCAGAAAGTATTGTACGTGACAGAGCGCTGCGTCTTCCAGCTGACACCGAACGGGCTGAAGCTCATCGAGGTTTACCCGGGCATAGACGCGGAGCGCGATATTATCAAACGGCTGCCGTTTGAAGTGGAACGGTAATGACAGAGAGCAGGGCAAACACAGTCGGAATAGCAATTTTGGCCGGCGGCAAATCATCCCGTATGGGCAGATCAAAAACAGATATGATCCTTCCGGGAGACGGCAGGACAATGCTGGACCGGATTTGCGATGAGATGAGCTCTTTTGACTGCCGGTACCTCTCGGTGAGAAAGGGACAGACCGTCGGACGGACAGACTATCAGATTGTCGAGGATCTGTACGATGATATCGGACCAATGGGTGCGATATGCTCACTTCTTACAGTCAGCGAGGCCGACGCGCTTCTGGTCTTGGCATGCGATATGCCGGGCTACCGGAGAGAGCATGCGCTCAGGATGATGCAGCTCTACGCCGGGGAGGATATCCTGATACCGGAAACAGCGGGCGGATACGAACCGTTGGCGGCGATCTACAGCAAAAAAATGCTGCCTCTTATCAGGGAGAAGATAGCAGAACAGCGGTATAAACTGGTCTCTGTTATGAAGAGTTCCCGGAACGTCAGAGTCTTGACCGATCAAGACGAAAAACCTTTCAAAAACATTAATTCCATAGAAGATCTCACTAATCTGTAAGGACATACGCATATCTTCAAAAAAGCGTGTTTTTTCACCGCATATCCTGTATACTCAATATATGAATCAATAAAACACAGGTTGGCACAGGGTTTATATTCACACAGGCAAGAAGGGTGGAGGTTTTGGAATGAAGAAAGTGCAATCAACCTGCAATTTCTGTGCAATCGACTGCAACCTGGACTTTTATGTGGAAGACGGCCGCATTGTTCGGACGGTCCCGACGAAGGGATATCCGGTCAATGACGGCTTTAGCTGTATTAAGGGGCTTTCCCTGAGCAAACAGCAGACCACAGTAAAGCCGGGGGCACTCCCGAAAATCCGTCAGGCAGACGGTACCATGAAAGAGGTTTCGTGGGATGAGGGATTTGCGCATGTTGCGGGCAAGCTCAAGGAGCTGCAGGAAAAATACGGAAGAGAGAGCGTGGCGGGGATCAGTACCGGTCAGCTGACGCTGGAAGAGTTTGCAATCTTTGGGCATGTAATGCGCAATTATCTGCAGACAAATGTGGACGGCAACACACGTCTTTGCATGGCGACAGCCGCCGTGGCGCACAAGCAGACGCTTGGCTATGACGGCCCTGGATACACGCTCAAAGATCTGGAACTGTCTGATACGATCATTTTCATAGGCGCCAATCCGGTTGTCGCGCACCCGATTATCTGGGGACGTGTCCGTGCAAATCAGGTTCCCGATCACAAGATCATTGTGATTGATCCGAGAAAATCCGAGACGGCGATGAACGCCGATTACTGGTACG
>JAFWDW010000158.1 GCA_017515965.1 Lachnospiraceae bacterium | reverse complement strand
GATGATTCATCAATTCTTTGTCATACATTGCACTACCACCTTTCGTAAACTTATTTTACAAAATGGTGTGCAGGTATTACAACTTTAGTGTAGCAGCTCATAACCGCTCTGTTTTTATTATCATACCAAAGAATGATCGCTCCCGCACACCTCCAACGTGCTTCTTTTTCGCTTTTGTCGACACGGCGCCCCGTTTTTGGTAAAATCGCTATAGACCTTTAATATGGGGAGAAAGGATCTTTTGCATGGCAGAAGCCAAACAGGAAAAGACGCTGGTCAGATCGAACCAAGTCTTGTTTAAAAAGTTTTCTCAGTATCTGATCCCGACTATGATCACGTACGCTGCGCTGTCGCTGAATGAATTTGTCGATAGTATGCTGGTCTCCAACATGCTGGGACCGGATGCGATGGCGATCGTCGGCCTCGGCGCGCCGATTATGCTGATCATGGCGGCGATCTACAGCCTGCTTGGAAGCGGCGGATCGACGGTGTACGCGATCGCGATCGGAAAGCGCGATCACGATAGTGCCGGAAAGAGTCTTACGTGCTCCATGATTGTCTCGCTCGGCATTGGCGTGCTGCTGATGTTGATCGGGCTCGCCTTTGGCTCACCCCTTGCCAGGATCCTGTGTAAAGATCAGATCCTGCTCGCGCCGTTTGAGAGCTATATGCGCGTGCTGTTCCTGTCAGCGCCGCTTGTCATCACGATCCTGACCATGGCATCATTCCTGCCATCCGCCGGGTATCCCGGTTTTTCCACGGCAGTCAATGTCATTGCGAATGTTTTCAACATTGCGATGGATGTGATCTTTATCAAGGTCTTCCACACGGGTGTGGAGGGTGCCGCGTGGGCAACTCTCGTCGGCTATGTTCTGGCGGCCATCGTGGTCGTGGTGGCATTTGCCAGTGGCAAGATCAAGATCTATATAAGCCGCAGGATCGGCGAATCCTTCGGCCTGCTGAAAGAAATCTTCAATCTGGGACGGCCGGATTCGATGAACCAGATCGGTCTGTCGATCCAGTTCGCGGTCTGTAACCGTATCGCTTCTGTCGTGGGAGGCGCGAATGGGGTTGTCGCTCTGTCGCTGTGTCTGCAGTCCAGTTCTCTGATGTCGGTCTTTGTCGGCGCCGTGATCGGCTCGGCTGTACCGATCATCTCGGTCCTGCACGGGCAGCGCGATTACAGTGGCGAAGCTGGCATCCTGAAGACTTCGATGATCAGTCAGCTTGTCGTATCGGTTGCCGGTATGATTTTCTTTATGATATTTGCACCGCAGGCGGCGGCTCTTTATAATATTAAAGAAGCCGGTCAGCTCGCACTGGCCGTCTTTGCTTTCAGAATTTACGCGCTGATGTACATTCCGCGCGATGCCGTGATCGTCTATTACCGCTATCTGAAAGTGATCGGTCTGAGCCGTTATTCTACCGTGCTCAGCGCGCTCGATAGTTTCGCGGCGATCGTGCCGGTCGCGTGGATCCTGGCAAAGCTCTTTGGAATCAAGGGGCTGTTCTGGGCGTTCCCGGTCGCTTCCGCTCTGCTGCTGATCATCATGGTGATCTGCAACCGCAGATATGAAAAGCAGTCCGCCGGCAAATTAAAGACCCTGATGCTCTATGAACATGACGTGGAGGCAAAGCCACTGCTCGATGCGACGATCTCGAATGATCCGCACGACATCTCCGGCATCAGCGAAAAAGTTCAGGAGCTGTGCGAGGAAAGCGGCGTTGACATGCGCGCCGCGATGCGCGCGGCGCTGGCCGTCGAAGAGATCGCGGTCTATGTGGCAAACAAAAAGCGAGCGAGCACTTACGCGGACGTGCTGGTGCGTCTGAATCAGGGCAATGTCGAGATCGACTTCAGAAGCCTGGGGGACGCGTTTGATCCTCTGCACGATGAGGAAGGCGATATTGAGGAGAACCTGCGCATGCTGCGCGGTGTCACCTCTTTCATTGAAACGGAATATCTCCTCGGGATGAATTCCACGAGGATCGTAATAGAAGGCCAGCCGGCCGCCAGCTAAAGGAAAGGATAAGTTTCTTGAAAAAAACAATCATCATTTGTGAATACATTTCCACAGGTATCAATTACGTGGATGACGCCAGAGCCAGAGGCTATGAACCGGTTCTGGTCGAGGGAACCTATGTCGGTTCCCCCGATGATATTGCGCGCTTTAAAGCGATCCGCGAGACGATCAACCGACGCATGAAGGGAAAGGTGCTGATCATCCCGGAGAACCCGAATTATGAGGAGATTCTCGCAAAGGTAAGGACGCTCAATCCCGCGCTTGTCGTAGCCGGCAGTGAGTTCGGTGTGGATCTGGCGACCAGGCTCGCTGCTGATCTGGGCCTGCCGGGTAATCCGGTGGAGAGCATCCCCGCGATGACAGAAAAGCCCGCCATGCATCAGGCGCTCAAAGACTACGGTATCCGCTATATTCATGGGGAAGTAGTGACAAATGAAGAGGATGCGATCGCTTTCTACAGGGAGCTTGACAATGAGTATGTCGTGGTCAAGCCCGCACGCGGCGCCGGTTCACAGGGTGTGTATATGTGCTGCGGCGAAGAGGAAATGCTCGAAGGCGTGCGCCGTCATTTCAAACAGTGCATCGATCATGGTAATGAACCGTCGGTCCTGATACAGGAGCGAATCGACGGCGAGGAATACGTCGTCAACACGGTCTCCTGCAATGGTGAGCACCGCATTGTTACCGTCGGTAAATACGATAAATACAAAATGGACAACCGGACCATCGCCTACAACTATTTCCGCTATGTGACCAATCTGGATATCGGCAACTCCCGCCTGCTGCAGTATGCCTGCCAGGTGGCGGATGCGATCGGTATCAAATACGGCCCGATCCACGGTGAATACATGGTCGATGAAAAGGGCCCGGTACTGATCGAAGTCAACTGCCGTCCGATGGGCGGTGGCCTCGAACGCAAGTATTCCGAGCTGGTCTCCGGTCAGCACGAGACGGACTCCGCACTCGACAGCTATCTGGATCCGGACAAGTTCCACTATGACGCGCAGCAGCCTTACCGCTTGAAGCGCTGCGGCGTGAGCAAAGATCTTGTCCTCGCAAAGGACACGCTGATCAACTCCGCCCCGGTGCTGCAAATCTGCATGCGTTTAAAGAGCTATTATTCCGCCACCTTCGGCGAGATCGGCAGAACGAATATCCTGTCCGAGACGACTGACATGGAGACCGAGGCAGGTCTGATCTATCTTCTCCACGATGACGAGAGCCAGGTTCGTTATGACTGTGAACTTCTCCACACGCTGGAGATCAAATACCCGAAGATCCTCTATCAGGGATCTTCAGAAGAAGCTGTCAAAGGTATTGTCGAAAGGGATATTGATGGGATCGTGAAAGCCGCAGGCGGTCAGAGAACGACCCTGATCTTCAGCGATACGCTTGAAGACTATCCGGGTGCGGCTGTCGTGAAAACAAACACCCTGATGGCAGCCTATGACAGCTACGATCAGGGTATACTTGATCTGTCAGATTCAAAATCTTATGTGGATCTGGAGAGCATCATTCAGCAGATCTTTGTCTTTATGGATAAGATCCGTGT
>JAFWDW010000157.1 GCA_017515965.1 Lachnospiraceae bacterium | reverse complement strand
ATGATGCGTATCGTCGATATTATATACACGATACCGGATATTCTGTTGATCGTGTTGCTGGCCTTTGCCCTAAAATCGCCGCTGCAGCATCTGGCTCAGACACCGGGATTCCATTGGCTGACCAAAGTCGGGGAGAACCTGATCAGTATTTTCGTGGTTTTCGCCCTTCTGTACTGGGTCGGTATGGCCCGAATGGTCCGCAGCCAGATCCTTCAGATCAAAGAACATGAATATGTCACAGCGGCGAAAGCGCTCGGCGCTTCCAGCGGCAGGATCATCAGAAAACACCTGCTGACGAACTGCATCGGAACACTGATCGTTATCACAACGCTCCAGATCCCGTCTTCGATCTTCACTGAGAGTTTCCTTTCCTTCCTCGGACTCGGCGTGGCAGTGCCGATGCCTTCTCTGGGAAGTCTGGCCAGTGATGCCATCAACGGAATCAATACATACCCGCACCTGTTGTTTGTTCCTTCGATTATGATCACTCTGATCATCCTGAGCTTTAACCTTTTCGGCGATGGCCTCAGAGATGCGTTTGATCCGAAGCTCAGGGATTAGAAAGGAGTGGTATCATGGCTGAAGAGACAAAGAAATATCTGGTCAAAGTAGAACATGAGCGCCTGTCCTTTTTCACCCCTGCAGGTGAGGTCAAAGCACTGAATGACGTTTCGTTCGTGCTGGAAGAGGGCGAAGTATTAGGCATCGTCGGTGAGAGCGGCTCCGGTAAGTCGGTCACAGCATACAGTCTCTTGGGGCTGACGGCTTTTCCGGGAAAACTTGTCGGCGGCACACTGGAATTCAACGGACACCATATCAACGATATGACAGAGAAGGAATTCCGCGAAATCCGCGGAAACGAGATCTCGATTATCTTCCAGGATCCGATGACCTCTCTCAATCCGGTTTACACGGTGGGAAATCAGATCGAGGAAGTGATCCTGCTCCACACAAAGAAGAGCAAGGCTGAAGCGAGAGAGCGGGCGAGAGAGCTGTTGGAGCTGGTCGGTATCAATGAACCGGAAAAGCGCCTCAAACAGTATCCGCATGAGCTCTCAGGCGGTATGCGCCAGCGTGTCATGATTGCGATTGCCCTGGCGTGCGAGCCGAAGCTGCTGATCGCCGATGAGCCGACAACAGCGCTGGATGTGACCATTCAGGCACAGATCCTCGAGCTGATGATGGAACTGAGAGAGAAACTCGGTATGGCGATTATCATGATCACGCATGATCTCGGTATCGTTGCGAGCATGTGTGAGAAGATTGCCGTTATGTATGCCGGTAAGATTATTGAATACGGTACAACGGATGATATTTTCTACAATCCGAAACACGAGTATACAAAAGGTCTGATCAGGAGTATTCCGAGATTAGATGCCAAGGAACACGAGCGGCTTGTACCGATCGAGGGAACACCGGTTGATATGCTGAATCCTCCGGCGGGATGTCCTTTTGCGCCGCGCTGTGACAGCTGTATGAAGATCTGTCTTCATGAGATGCCGCCGATCATGTATTTCAGCGATGTTCATTATACTCAGTGCTGGCTTAACCAGAAAGCTGAGATGGAAAAGGAGGCCGCCGGTGAGTGAATATTTAGTACAGGTGGAACACCTTCAGAAACACTTCCCCATTAAAGGCGGAGGTATCGGAAAGAACAGAAAAGTCGTTCAGGCTCTGGATGACGTGACATTCGGTATCAAAAAGGGCGAGACTTTAGGAATGGTAGGGGAATCCGGCTGCGGCAAGACGACAGCGGGAAGAACGCTCCTGAGACTGCATGAGCCCACAGACGGAAAGATTATTTACGACGGAAAAGTCCTGTTTGACAAAAAGGAGAAGATAGCCGTCAAGATGCTTCCCTACCGCAAGAAGATGCAGATCGTTTTCCAGGATCCTTACGCATGCCTTGATCCCCGTATGACCGTGGGAGATATCGTCGGCGAACCGCTCGACATTCATAAGCTCTGTGCCAGTAAACAGGACAGATATGACCGGATCGTGGGACTTCTTGAGAGAGTAGGACTTAACTCGGAACATGCCAACCGTTATCCTCATGAGTTTTCAGGCGGACAGAGACAGCGCGTCGGTATTGCCAGAGCGCTGGCGGTAGATCCTGAGTTTATTGTCTGCGATGAGCCGATTTCAGCGCTCGATGTCTCAATCCAGGCGCAGGTCATCAACATGTTTGAGGATCTGCAGGATCAGATGGGCCTGACCTATCTGTTTATCGCTCACGACTTGTCGGTGGTCAAGCATATTTCAGACAGGATCCTGGTTATGTATCTGGGCAGGATGGTAGAGATGGCTGACAGCTATGAGCTGACTATGCACAGCCTGCATCCGTACACCCGGAGCCTGGTATCCGCGATTCCGATCGCCGATCCGATTGAAGCCAGAAAGAGCAACAGAATTATTCTTGAGGGCGATGTGCCCAGCCCGGTCAATCCGCCGAGCGGATGCCGTTTCCGGACCAGATGTCCGTATGCCGATGAGCGCTGTGCGCAGGAGATCCCTGAGTTTAAAGAAGTATCAAGCGGACATTTTGTTGCATGTCACCACCTTGATAAGGTAGAATAAGTTTATTGGAGCATTATGCTTGTCATAGTGTTTATAGAAGATAGTTCAGTTTGTTGTTTTAGTCTTTGCTACTAGGAGGAATTGAATTATGAAAAAGAAATTGATTGCCCTTCTTCTCTGCATGACAATGGTCGCTGTAACCTTTACAGCTTGCGGCGGCAGCGGCGGCGGCGAAGCCGGCGGTGATGGGGCGGAGAAACAGCTCGTTGTTCAGGTTGGACCGAACCCCGAGACACTGGATCCCGCGCTCAACAGTGCAGTTGATGGAGCAAACACCATTATTCACCTGTTCGAAGGTCTGCTTGTTGTCGATAAAGACGGTCAGCTCGCGCCCGGACAGGCTGAGACATGGGACACATCTGAAGATGGTCTGAAATGGACCTTCCACCTCAGAGACGGCCTGAAATGGTCTGACGGATCTGATCTGACAGCTGCTGACTTTGAGTACAGCTGGAAGCGTATCGCTGATCCGGAACTGGCAGCTCCGTATGCTGAGACAGTTCTTGGACCGATCAAAGGATTTGACATTGAGAATCCGGATCCCGAAGCACTTGCTATCAAGGCAGAAGATGATAGCACGCTTGTTGTTGAACTTAACTCTCCGTGCGCATTCTTTGGCAGCCTTGCTGCTTTTGCGACCATGATGCCGGTCAACAAAGCTACGATCGAAGAGAATGGCGATGCCTGGGCTACAGCACCTGACACCTACATCTCCAACGGCCCGTTCTACATGACCGAGTGGGAACCTGGTTCTCACATCACAATGGCGAAGAATCCGAACTACTGGAATGCAGACGCGATCAAGCTTGACTCTATCAAGTTCATGCTGATCGAGGATGCTAACGCAGCTTACAGCGCATACCAGAGCGGCGAAGTGAAGATGATCAAAGACGTTCCGACAGAAGAGATCCCGAGTCTGAGCGACAATGATGAATTCCATACCGCTGCGATGATCGGAACCTATTATCTTAACCTGAACTGCGAGAAAGACATCTTCAAGGATGTCAAGGTCCGCAAGGCTCTGTCTCCGGCAATTGACCGCAAGTATGTTGCTGAAGAAGTTATGCAGAAGACATATACACCGGCTACAGCTTTCATCGGCCCCGGCTGGAAGGATTCTGATGGTTCTGACTTCTCTGCAAATTCAAATGGCGGAAAGCCCTACATCGATGTTGACAATTTTGATGCAAACCTCGAAGAGGCTAAGAAACTCCTTGAAGAAGCCGGTTATCCGGGCGGAGAGGGATTCCCGCAGATCACCTACACAACCAATGACGCCGGTTATCATAAGCCTGTTGCTGAGTACCTGCAGCAAGCTTGGGGAGAACTTGGCATCGATGTCAAAGTTGATGTCGTTGAGTGGGAGAGCTTCACATCCATGCGTCGTAACGGCGAGTATGAAGCAGCACGTAACGGCTGGGTTGGCGATTATGACGATCCGTCCAACATGCTCGATCTTCTGTACTCAACAAACGGCAACAACGATGGCAAGTACAACAATCCGGAATATGATGCACAGATGGATATCGTAAGATCTACAGTTGATCCTGATGAGCGCTCTGCTGCAATGCATAAGGCAGAGGACATCCTGATGGAAGACTGCGGCTGTGTTCCGGTTGCATTCTACAGCGAGTTCTGGCTGCAGAAGCCCGAAATCGAAGGCAGCTGGTATTCACCGTATGGATACTGGTACTTCATGTATGCGGACATTGCGGAGTGATTTGCTAATTAATTAATCTTACTAAGATTGAACTATCTCCAATAATAAATAGAAAAACGCCGGACCAAACGGTCCGGCGTTTTTTGCGTCGAAGTGACTGGATTCGAACCAGCGGCCTCTGCGTCCCGAACGCAGCGCTCTACCAAACTGAGCCACACTTCGATACGATATAAATCGGGAACTACGGATATAGGATTCGAACCTATACTAACAGAGTCAGAGTCTGCTGTGCTGCCGTTACACCAATCCGCATCAGCAACGCTGTCTACACAGCCATTTCATTATACTATTTTCGAAATAATTGTCAAGGGTGAATTTGCGGGGTTT